>NZ_JBFREV010000004.1:0-242497 GCF_052114485.1 Cupriavidus sp. KB_39 | reverse complement strand
GCAAAGCATGGGGAATAACGCTCGTGCGTCAGAATGCGGCTCTCTATCGGATAGGCCTTGGAGAAATACCGTTTCACTTGGCTGACTGTTGGCTTGAAGGTCTTACAGTTTTCCGTGAGGCTGGCGTCGTCAGTGTGCGAGGTTAAACCCGTTTCCTTGATGACTACCTTTGTCACTGTTCTCTCTTGGGCCGTTACAGGTAACGCGTAAAGTGCGGCCATCATAGAGACACTGATCAGTCCGAGCTTTACCATTCTGCTGTGCTCGCCTCGGTTAAGTTCTTATATGAGACCTGAGGATGTCGATAAATCTCTCCGGTCGGAACTTTGAACGTTGCAACCAGTTCCGCGATGAGCCAGCGGAGAGACGCATTCTGCTGGGTTGTGACGTTCTCGTAGACCCTTGCGGTCTTGCTGTCGCTGGCTGGATCGATCGGCATGGATTTCCCCACGATTTCGATACCGATGGAGTCGTCGCTGGAAGGGTAGCGCTCGGGCCAAGGCTTCTTGTGTTCGTGTATCGATAGCTTTGTATATTGAAGTTGAATTGCAGTGGTCAGCTTCAATTCAGCAGGCGAGCATTTGTGCGTAACAATGCAGCGTGACTGTAGYTTTCCCACGTGTCTGGTRATTTTCTTCAGCGAAGCTGTTTGATATATCGTCCCGTCCTTGTCGATCAGGAAATGGGCGCCGAGCGCGCCTTTCGCTCGATAGCTGCTGAATGTACTTTCAGTTGTAGAGCCATCTGTCTGGTGAACGATAATCCCATTTACCCTGTCCATCGGCCCCCGYTCAATGTTCGGGAAGATCTTGACCTTGACGCGTTCAGCGTCGACTCGACCATTCTTGTCGATAAAGAACATATGTGTYTCCCAGTCAGATTGATTTGTTTACCTTCACGTCATAACCCATGCTGACCGTYCCGGCRCTRCCGCCSGASGCGTTCTGCACGACGTATTCSTGCTTCACTCGCGAGAATGAAAGGCTGACTTCTTCCCGGGGCGCGCGCATATTGATGTTGTGAGCCGGTTTCACCTGCGTGATCAGGACGTCCTCCATCGTGATCCTAAGAAACTCAAGCGGCTTGCCACCCGCCTTGCGCATCGTCAGCACTGCGCTGCCGATATGTTTCCCGGTCAGGCAGTACTGAATCAGATTGGGCGTGGCGCGGTCGACATAGTGTTCGAACGTCAGGTCCTCAACGGTCGCCTTGCCTGCGCCGCCGCCCCTTCCTGCGTGCATGTTCGATGGCTGCTTCACCGACCATTCCCACGTCAGAACCTCAATCTCTTTCGAATGGCTGGCGTCCGTYGCTTCGCCCTCGATTCCTGTCAGCTTCAAGAAGATGTCCTGCGCCATCAGATGCTCCCGTCGGTGGTTGAGAAACAACTCAGGGAGCCTATCGATCGGCAAAGAAGTGATCTATAGAACTAGTTCGAAAGGCGCCGCCGCCCCAGACTTGCCGCCACCCACCCCTTTTCGCCAACCGCGAAATCCCCCTTTCGCCAATGACTACCGGGCGGTTGGCAGCGTCTGACCGCTTGGGCGGGCCCCCGCGTGGCATAATCGATTGCGATGTCAAGCAATCACCGGCCACGCCGGAGGCGCGGCACAATAGCGGCGCCGACCCGCGAAGGCATCCGGTAAATAACAATCCCCTGCAAACCACTGCGCGGACCTGCGCCGTTCCTGCCCGGACGGACGGTTCGCCCCCCCTGCATCATGGCCAAGACGCTCTACGACAAACTCTGGGATGACCACACCGTCCACGTCGAGGAAGACGGCACGACGCTGCTCTACATCGATCGCCACCTGCTGCACGAAGTGACCAGCCCGCAGGCGTTCGAGGGGCTGAAGCTGGCGGAGCGTCCGGTGTGGCGCATCAGCGCGAACCTGGCCGTGTCCGACCACAACGTCCCGACCACGGACCGTACGGAAGGCATCACCGACCCCGTCTCGAAGCTCCAGGTCGATACGCTCGACGCCAACTGCGACGCCTTCGGCATCACCCAGTTCAAGATGAACGATCACCGCCAGGGCATCGTCCACGTGATCGGGCCGGAGCAGGGCGCCACGCTGCCGGGCATGACGGTGGTCTGCGGCGATTCGCACACCAGCACGCACGGCGCGTTCGGCGCGCTGGCGCACGGCATCGGTACGTCCGAGGTGGAGCACGTGCTGGCCACGCAGACGCTGCTGGGCAAGAAGGCCAAGAACATGCTGATCCGCGTGGAAGGCAAGCTGCCGCGCGGCTGCACCGCCAAGGACATCGTGCTGGCCATCATCGGCAAGATCGGCACGGCTGGCGGTACGGGCTACACCATGGAATTCGCCGGGTCCGCCATCCGCGACCTGACGATGGAAGGCCGCATGACCGTCTGCAACATGGCGATCGAAGCTGGCGCGCGCGCCGGCATGGTGGCCGTGGATGACGTGACGCTGGAATACGTGAAGGGTCGTCCGTACGCGCCGCAGGGCGTGGAATGGGACCAGGCCGTGGCCTATTGGCGCACGCTGCATTCGGACGCAGGCGCCCACTTCGACAAGGTGGTTGAACTGCGCGGCGAGGACATCCGTCCGCAGGTCACCTGGGGCACGTCGCCCGAGATGGTGGTCAGCATCGAGGACCGCGTACCCGATCCCGAGAAGGAAAAAGACCCGAACCGCCGCAACGCCATGGAGCGCGCGCTCGAGTACATGAACCTGCAGCCGAACGTGCCGATGGAGTCGATCCAGATCGACAAGGTGTTCATCG
This sequence comes from Cupriavidus sp. KB_39, assembly GCF_052114485.1. Lineage (NCBI taxonomy): Bacteria > Pseudomonadati > Pseudomonadota > Betaproteobacteria > Burkholderiales > Burkholderiaceae > Cupriavidus > Cupriavidus sp. KB_39. The sequence continues at coordinate 239,743 of NZ_JBFREV010000004.1, read as the reverse complement.
GCTCCTGCACCAACAGCCGCATCGAGGACATGCGCGCCGCCGCCTGGGTGGTGCAGAAGCTGGGCCGCAAGGTAGCCGGCAACGTGAAGCTGGCGATGGTGGTGCCGGGCTCGGGCCTGGTGAAGGCGCAAGCCGAGCGCGAAGGGCTGGACAAGGTCTTCAAGGCCGCCGGCTTCGAATGGCGCGAGCCGGGCTGCTCGATGTGCCTGGCGATGAACGCCGACCGGCTGGAGCCGGGCGAGCGCTGCGCTTCCACCTCGAACCGCAACTTCGAAGGCCGCCAGGGCGCCGGCGGCCGGACCCACCTGGTCAGCCCGGCGATGGCCGCCGCCGCTGCCATCGAGGGTCATTTCGTCGACATCCGAAAGCTGGGCTGAGGCGTTACGCAACGGCATCCGTACACGGCTAATCGAATAAGCAGAACATGAAAAAGATCGTGATCACGTTCCTGGCATGCCTGGGCATGCTGCAACTGGCTGGCTGCAACACGATGGCTGGCATCGGCAAGGACACGCAGGCCGCCGGGCGTTCCCTCGAGAACGCGGCGCGCAAGTAAGGACATACTCATGGACAAGTTCACCGTACACAGCGGCCTCGTGGCGCCGCTGGACCGCGAAAACGTCGACACCGACGCGATCATCCCGAAGCAGTTCCTGAAGTCGATCAAGCGCACGGGCTTCGGCCCGAACCTGTTCGACGAATGGCGCTACAAGGACGTCGGCCAGCCCGGCCAGGACAACAGCAAGCGCCCGCTGAACCCGGACTTCGTGCTGAACCAGCAGCGCTACCAGGGCGCGAGCATCCTGCTGGCACGCAACAACTTCGGCTGCGGCAGCTCGCGCGAGCACGCGCCGTGGGCGCTCACGCAATACGGCTTCCGCGCCGTCATCGCGCCGAGCTTCGCCGATATCTTCTTCAATAACTGCTACAAGAACGGCCTGCTGCCGGTGGCGCTGACCGACCTCCAGGTCGACCACCTGTTCAACGAGACCAACGCGTTCCCGGGCTACCAGCTGACCATCGACCTGGACAAGCAGGTGGTGCTCACGCCGGGCGGCAACAGCTACCCGTTCGACATCGCCCCGTTCCGCAAGTACTGCATGCTGAACGGCTTTGACGACGTGGCGCTGACGCTGCGCCACAAGGACAAGATCAAGGCGTACGAAGCCGAGCGCCTGACGAAGATGCCCTGGCTGGGCAATCGCCTGGTCGGCTGACCGCGCAAGACACACTCCAATACAGGAAGACAGATGAAGATTGCAGTCCTGCCGGGTGACGGCATTGGTCCCGAGATCGTTGCCGAAGCTGTCAAGGTGCTCAACGCCCTCGACGAGAAATTCGAACTGGAAACGGCGCCGGTCGGCGGCGCCGGCTACGAGGCCGAAGGCCATCCGCTGCCCGAGAACACGCTGAAGCTGGCCAAGGAGGCCGATGCCATCCTGTTCGGCGCCGTGGGCGACTGGAAGTACGACAGCCTGGAGCGCCCGCTGCGCCCGGAGCAGGCCATCCTGGGCCTGCGCAAGCACCTGCAGCTGTTCGCGAACTTCCGCCCGGCGATCTGCTACCCGGAGCTGACCGGCGCCTCGAGCCTGAAGCCCGAACTGGTGGCCGGCCTGGACATCCTGATCGTGCGTGAGCTGAACGGCGACATCTACTTCGGTCAGCCGCGCGGCATGCGCGAGGCCCCGGACGGCCTGTTCAAGGGCGCCCGCGAAGCCTTCGACACGATGCGCTACAGCGAGCCCGAGATCCGCCGCATCGCCCACGTGGCGTTCCAGGCCGCAGCCAAGCGTGGCAAGAAGCTGTGCAGCGTGGACAAGGCCAACGTGCTGGAGACGTTCCAGTTCTGGAAGGACATCGTGATCGATGTCAGCAAGGAATATCCGGACGTCGAGCTGTCGCACATGTACGTCGACAACGCGGCCATGCAGCTGGTCAAGGCGCCGAAGAGCTTCGATGTGATCGTTACCGGCAATATGTTCGGCGACATCCTGTCCGACGAGGCCGCGATGCTGACCGGTTCCATCGGCATGCTGCCGTCGGCGTCGCTCGATGCCAACAACAAGGGTCTGTACGAGCCGTCGCACGGCTCGGCGCCGGACATCGCCGGCAAGGGCGTGGCCAATCCGCTGGCCACCATCCTCTCCGCCGCGATGATGCTGCGCTACTCGCTGAACAAGGCCGACCAGGCCGACCGCATCGAGAACGCCGTCAAGAAGGTGCTGGCCCAGGGCTACCGCACCGGCGACATCCTCACGCCGGGCTGCAAGCAGGTCGGCACGCGGGAGATGGGCGAAGCCGTGCTGGCTGCGCTGTAATCGGCCGTTTTTTGCCAGTTCGTGCCAAAAACGGGGCCTTCGGGCCCCGTTGGCGCAAGAAAATCGTGTAGACTCCGCGAATGGTCCGAATTCCCCAGTTCCTCGCTACTGCCATCGCTGCCGTCATCACGGCCGGCGTGGGTTCGCGCGACCATACCGCGACGATTAAAACCATTACTACCAAAACGATCCCCTAAGATCGTTCGTCGTGCCTGCCCGTCTTCCCCGCGCAGCGTACGCCGGGCGAGGAAAATGGCGGGGAAGTACTCATCACATCCGAGGTAAGTCATGATTGTAGGTCTCGTCGGTTGGCGAGGAATGGTCGGCAGCGTCCTGATGCAACGCATGCAGGAAGAGCGCGATTTCGACCATATCGAGCCCGTTTTCTTCAGCACGTCCAACGCCGGCGGCAAGGCCCCGGCCATGGCGAAGAACGAAACCACGCTGAAAGATGCCAACGACATCGACGCACTGAAGCAGTGCGACGTGGTGCTCACCGCCCAGGGCGGCGACTACACCAGCGATGTCTTCCCGCGCCTGCGCGCGGCCGGCTGGAACGGCTACTGGATTGATGCGGCGTCTTCGCTGCGCATGAAGGACGACGCGATCATCGTGCTCGACCCCGTCAACAATGACGTGATCAAGGATGCACTTTCGAAGGGCGTCAAGAACTTCATCGGCGGCAACTGCACGGTCAGCTGCATGCTGATGGGCCTCGGCGGCCTGTTCGAGAACGACCTGATCGAGTGGATGACCTCCATGACCTACCAGGCGGCCTCGGGCGGCGGCGCGCAGCATATGCGCGAGCTGCTGACGCAGTTCGGCACCTTGAACGCCTCGGTCAAGCCGCTGCTGGACAACCCCGCCTCGGCCATCCTCGAGATCGACCGCACCATCCTGGCCACGCAGCACGGCCTGTCGGCGGACGAAACCAAGCAATTCGGCGTGCCGCTGGCCGGCAACCTGATTCCCTGGATCGACAAGGATCTGGGCAACGGCGTGTCGCGCGAAGAATGGAAGGGCGGCGCCGAGACCAACAAGATCCTGGGTCGCGGCGATGGCTTCCTGGGCGCGACCGGGGCCACCCCGATCGCCGTGGACGGCCTGTGCGTGCGGATTGGCGCCATGCGCTGCCACTCGCAGGCGCTGACCATCAAGCTGCGCAAGGATGTGCCGCTGGACGAGATCGAAGGCATGCTGGCCTCCCACAACCCGTGGGCCAAGGTGGTGCCGAACACGCGCGAAGCGAGCATGACCGACCTGACCCCGGCTGCCGTGACCGGCACGCTGAGCATTCCGGTGGGTCGCCTGCGCAAGATGCAGATGGGCGGCGAGTACCTCTCGGCCTTCACGGTGGGCGACCAACTGCTGTGGGGCGCCGCCGAGCCGCTGCGTCGTATGCTGCGCATTCTGATCGAGAAGTAAGCAGGTACTGAGTCTCCCCGGCATTCGTTGCGGGGAGGCAACAGAATCCGCCGCTTTCCTGCCAACGCCGCGCCCCAGCGCGGCGTTGTTACGTTCGGACCCCTATTTTTCCCAGGCTTGCGTCACAATACAGCCGGCATTCGCCTGGCCAAGGGGTCACCGTCGCGTCATTGCGGCGAAGGGGTGAGACAATCGGGCACGACGTTTTTTTCGTCCGCACCGGCCGTCCGCCCGCCTGCCAGGCATTTGGGTCGGGTTTATTTTTCGCTACTAGAAACATAAATGGAGCACGAGGTGAGTGTGAGCCTACATCGCCGGAAAGATGCGCCTACTGTCCGTCAGCGCTGGTCAACGCTGGCCGTCACGGCTCTCGGTTTGCTGCTGATGCAGCCCGCCGCGTACGCCGCGGGGTTCGGACAATTACGGGTACAGTCCAATCTGGGGCAACCGCTCCAGGCTGAAATCGATATCAGCGGCGTTTCGGCCGAGGAAGCGGACAGTCTCAACGTCAAGCTTGCCTCGCCGGCCGCCTATGCCAGGGCAGGGCTGACGTACCTGCCGGCCGTGTCCGGCGTGCGACTCCAGGTGGAGCAGCGCCCCAACGGCACCTATGTGGCAACCGTCCGTTCCAACCAGCCGATCAGCGARCCGTTCGTCGACATCCTCGTCGACATGAGCTGGTCGAGCGGCAAGGTGACGCGCGCCTACACGTTCCTGCTCGATCCAGCGGGCGCGAAGTCCAACCAGAGCTTCGCCCCGACCACGGTGGTGCAGGCGGCTACGCCCGATGCGTCCCCGGCCGAGGCCCCCGCGCAGGCGGCCAAGCCCGCCGCGCCGGTGCCGGCCGCCGCGTCGTCGGAGGCCGCTCGCCCGGCTCCGGCCCCGCGCCAGCCGCGCCGCGCCGCCGCCCCGGCGGCCCCCGCATCGACCGACGGCGCTGCCGCCGGCGAGCCATACACGATCCAGCGCGGCGACACGCTGTCCAGCATTGCCGGCGATGCCGCGCAGGGCCAGGACGTGTCGCTCGAGCAGATGCTGCTCGCGCTGTATCGGAATAATCCGAATGCATTCATCGGCGGCAACATCAACCGGATCAAGTCCGGCGCGGTGTTGAAGGTGCCGAGCGCCCAGCAGGCGCAGTCCGTGAGCCCGCGCGAAGCTCGCCGCGAGGTCGTGGCGCGCACGCAGGGCTTCGACAGCTACCGCAGCCGTCTGGCCGCCGCCGCTGCCGCGAAGTCCGTGGAAGCGGGCTCGGGGCGTGAGCAGTCCGGCAACGTGACGGCGCGCGTGCAGGACACCACGGTGCCCGCCGCCGGTCCGCGCGACGAACTGAAGCTGAGCAAGGCAGACCGCGCCGCGCAGGCCAAGGCGCAAGCCCAGGCCGAAGCCGAAGTGGCCTCGCAGCGCAAGCTGAAGGACGCCGAGTCGAAGCTGGCCCAGCTCGAGAAGAACGTCACKGACATGCAGCGCCTGATGGAGCTGAAGAATGCCGAGATCGCCAAGCTGAACCAGGCCAAGGCGGCTCCGGCCCAGGCTGCTGCGCCGGCCACGCCGGCGGCCAGCACCGCGCCGACCGTGGTGCCCGCCGAGCCGGCCAAGCCCGCTGACACGGCGACTGCCGCGACGAGCACGGCCACGCCGACGCCGGCTCCGGCCGCCACGGCAGCTGCACCGGCCTCCGCAGCCGATGCCGCCGCGCCGGCCGCAGCCGCTGTGGCTGCAACGGCCGCCGCTTCGGCGCCGCAGGCAGACGCCGCCGCACCCGCCCCGGCCGCCGCCGCTTCCGCCCCTGTGGCCGTGAAGAAGCCCGCGCCGCGCGTGCAGCCCGCACCGGTACCGGAACCCTCGTTCCTGGACGAACTGCTGGGCAACCCGATGCTGCTGCCGGGCGCCGGCCTGCTGGTCGCGCTGCTGGGCGGCTATGCCGTCTATCGTCGCCGCCAGAAGCAGAAGACCGCTGACAACGGCGGCTTCGGCGACAGCATCCTGTCGCAGGAAAGCACGGTGATGGCCGGTGGCCATTCGCTGTTCGGCACCGCCGGCGGCCAGAGCGTGGATACCTCGCAGCACAGCGTGTTCGGCGCCGATTTCCGGATCGGCAACAACTCGCCGGAAGCTACCGAGGTGGACCCGATCGCCGAGGCGGAGGTGTATATCGCCTACGGGCGCGACGTGCAGGCCGAAGAAATCCTGCGCGAAGCGCTGCAACAGAGCCCGGAGCGTCAGGCCATTCGCCTGAAGCTGCTGGAGATTTACAACACTCGCCAGGATGTGGAAGGTTTCCGAGTGATTGCAGAAGAAATGTTCGCCCAGACGGGCGGGCAAGGCGCGGACTGGCTGCAGGCCGCCGAAATGGGTCGCAAGCTGGACCCGAGCAATGCCTTGTATTTGTCGGTAGCGCCGGACGCCACGGCCGAAGTGGATACCACCACGCCGGTCGCGGACCAATGGCGCACGCAGGACCCCGCGCACAACCTCGAGCAACCGCCGCGCGAGCCCGCCATGGCGGATCTGGCGCTGCCGCTCGACGCCTTCCCGGCGCCCGCGCCGGGGGAGCCCATCGTGGCACCGGAGTCGGCCTCGCTGGTATTCGGTAACGAATTCCAAGCGGAACCGGTGGCACGTCTGGATGACGTACTCGACGAAAGCCACGACACCGGCCTCGACATGCCGGCTGACCTGGAAAGCCGCCACCTGGCCGAGGTGCCGGCGCTCGATACCCCGACGCGTTCGCGTCCGCTGGAGTTCGACATGTCGGGCATCTCGCTCGACCTGAACCCCGGCAGCGCCGGCAAGTCGGCGGGCAACGACCCGCTGGCCGACTCGGTGCCGCTCCCGGCGCCGACGATGCTGCAGAACGGCCGTCTGGCCGAGCCGATCGACCTGAGYCGCGTGACGTCCGAGGGCGGTGGTGACACCACCCACGGCGTGTCCGCCAGCACCCTGTCCGCCAACGGCATGGACGGCGGCCGCGACATGCAGATCAAGCTCGACCTGGCGCGTGCCTACATCGAGATCGGCGACAAGGAAGGGGCCCGCGAACTACTCCAGGAAGTGGTGGATCAGTCGCAAGACCCGCTCCAGGCCGAAGCGCGCACGCTGCTGCGCGAGGTGGCCTGACCGGTAGCGGTCASGCGTCGGAAAACGGCCTGCAAAGGCCGGTATGATGGAGGGCTTGCACGGCGCCACGCCGTTGCGGCCCGAAGCGATGCGCCGGAAGCGTCCCTTCCGGCGCATTTTCTTTTGGGATCCATGAATCGCATCGCCATCGGGCTTCAGTACGACGGGTCGGCCTTCTCGGGCTGGCAGGCGCAACCGCACCGCAATACCGTGCAGRACCATCTGGAAGACGCCATCGAGCGTTTTGCCGGGACTCGCCTGCTGACCACGGTGGCGGGGCGTACCGATGCCGGCGTGCATGCGCTCGGGCAGGTGATTCATCTCGATACCGAACTCTCGCGCGACAAGTTTTCCTGGGTGCGCGGCATCAAYGCCTTCCTGCCGCCGTCGGTCGCCCTGCAATGGGCCGAGCCGGTGGACGAGGGCTTCCACGCGCGCTTCCTGGCGTTCGAGCGCAAGTATTACTACGCGCTCTACACCGGCCCGCACCGCGTGCCAATGCTGCATGGCCGCGCCGGCTACCTGATGCTCCCGCCGGGCCAGCAGCTCGACGTGGACGCCATGCGCGCCGCCGCGAGCTGCCTGCTGGGCGAGCACGATTTCTCGGCCTTCCGCGCCGCCGAATGCCAGGCCAAGTCGCCCATCAAGACGATGTACGACGTGACCCTGAAGGCCGACGGCAACTGGGTCTTCCTGCGCTTCCGCGCCAGCGCCTTCCTGCACCACATGGTGCGCAACCTGATGGGTTCCCTCGTAGCGGTAGGGCGGGGCCGCTATCCGGTGAGCTGGATGGCCGAAGTRCTGGCCGGCCGCGACCGCCGCCTGGCTGCGCCCACCTTCATGCCCGATGGCCTCTACCTGGCCGGCGTGAAGTATCCTGAGCCGTACCGGCTGCCCGCCGCGGACCCGTCCGCGAGCTTYTTCCACGGAGTCTTTACCGATGACGGCGCCTGATTTCAGCCAGATGCCCGGCCGCACCCGCGTCAAGATCTGCGGCCTGACCCGCGAGGACGACGTACGCGCCGCCGTGGATGCCGGCGCCGACGCCATCGGCCTGGTCTGCTACGCCGGCAGCCCGCGCTATGTGGACGTGGCGCGCGCGGCGGCACTGGCCGAGCGAGTCGCGCCGTTCGTCTCGGTGGTTGGCCTGTTCGTCAATGCCGATGCCGAGGAAGTGGCCCACGTGGCGGAGCGGGTGCCGTTGACGCTACTTCAGTTCCACGGTGACGAGACCCCCGAGCAGTGCGCGGAGATCGCCCGGCGCTGCCGGCTGCCCTTCATGCGTGCGGCCCGTGTTCGTCCGGGGCTCGATTTGGTAGAATTCGCCGATCAATACCGTGACGCCGCCGGCCTGTTGCTCGATGCCTTCGTGGAAGGCTATGGCGGTGGCGGCCACGTCTTCGACTGGACCCTGATTCCCGGCCAATGGCTTCCGACCGATCCGGCGCTGGTTTCCACCTCGCAGCCGGCACCCTCCGTGCCCCCCAAGGGCAGCCCGAACGCAAACGGCGCTCCTCGCATCGTTTTGAGTGGTGGGTTGAACGCGCAAAACGTCGCTGGCGCGATTGAGCGCGTGCGCCCCTATGCCGTGGATGTGAGCAGCGGCGTGGAGGCGTCGAAGGGCGTGAAGGACCACGCCCGCATTGCCGCGTTCGTGCGTGCCGTGCGCATGGCGGAAGCAGGGTGACCCGGGGCCTCCCGGACCCGTTCCCGCCGCCTGCCGGCCGCATCCCCGAATTTCAGCGCCCCTGCCCGAACCGGGCCGGTGCGCCATCCTGAGAGCCTGGACATGTACGACTTGCCCGATTCCCGTGGCCATTTCGGCCCCTATGGCGGCACCTTCGTTTCCGAAACGCTGGTTCACGCGCTGGACGAGCTGCGCGAAGCCTATGCGCAATCCCAGAACGATCCCGCGTTCGACGCCGAATACCGGCGCGAGCTGAAGCACTTCGTCGGCCGCCCGTCGCCGATCTACCATGCGCAGCGCTGGAGCGAGACGCTCGGCGGGGCCCAGATCTTCCTCAAGCGCGAAGACCTGAACCACACCGGCGCGCACAAGATCAACAATGTGATTGGTCAGGCGATTCTGGCCCGCAAGATGGGCAAGAAGCGCGTGATTGCCGAAACCGGCGCCGGCATGCACGGCGTGGCCACGGCGACGATCGCCGCGCGCTTCGGCATGGAATGCGTGGTCTACATGGGGGCCGAGGACGTGCAGCGTCAGGCCGCCAACGTCTACCGCATGAAGCTGCTCGGTGCCACCGTCGTGCCCGTGGAGTCCGGCTCGCGCACGCTCAAGGACGCGCTCAATGAAGCGATGCGCGACTGGGTGACCAACGTGGAATCCACGTTCTACATCATCGGTACCGTGGCGGGCCCGCACCCGTACCCGATGATGGTGCGTGACTTCCAGTGCGTGATCGGCGAGGAAGCCAAGGTGCAGATGCCCGAGCTGGCCGGCCGCCAGCCAGACGCGGTCATCGCGTGCGTGGGAGGTGGCTCCAATGCGATGGGCATCTTCTATCCGTATATCGACTATCCCGATGTGCAGCTGATCGGCGTGGAAGCCGCCGGCGACGGCCTGGAGACGGGCCGCCACGCGGCGTCGCTGACCGGCGGCTCGCCGGGCGTGCTGCACGGCAACCGCACCTACCTGCTGCAGGACGCCAACGGCCAGATCATCGAGACCCATTCGGTCTCGGCCGGCCTGGACTACCCGGGCGTGGGTCCCGAGCACGCGTGGCTCAAGGACATCGGCCGCGCGCAGTACGTGCCGATTACCGACGACGAGGCGCTCAAGGCCTTCCATGACTGCTGCCGCATCGAGGGCATCATCCCGGCGCTGGAGTCGAGCCATGCCATCGCCTACGCCTGCAAGCTGGCGCCGACGCTGCCGAAGGACAAGCTACTGCTGGTGAACCTCTCCGGACGGGGCGACAAGGACATGCACACYGTGGCCGAACGTGCGGGGCTGAAGCTCTGATGCAAGTGCTGCCTCCCGAATCCGACCTGCTGGACTCCTCCGCGTTGCGGCTCTATCAGGAAGACGTGCTGGAAGGGATCTCCAAGATCCCCGACGGCTCCATCGATCTCGTCGTGGCTGACCCGCCCTATGGGCTGGGCAAGGACTACGGCAACGATTCCGACCGCCTCTCGGGCCAGGCCTACCTGGAATGGTCCGAGCGGTGGATGGACGCCATCGTGCCGAAAATCGCGCCGCGCGGCTCGCTCTACCTGTTCTGCACGTGGCAGTACTCGCCCGAGCTGTTCGTGATGCTCAAGCAACGGTTGACCATGATCAACGAGATCATCTGGGACCGCCGCGTGCCGAGCATGGGAGGCACCACGCGCAAGTATTCGTCGGTGCATGACAACATCGGCTTCTTCGCCCGCCAGCGCGACTACTACTTCGACCTCGACCCGGTACGGATTCCGTACGAYGCCGAGACCAAGAAGGCGCGCAGCCGGCCGCGCTTCGAGGGCAAGAAGTGGCTCGAGGTGGGATACAACCCGAAGGACCTGTGGAGCGTGTCCCGCATCCATCGCCAGGACCCCGAGCGCGCCGACCATCCGACCCAGAAGCCGCTCGAGATCGTGGAGCGGATGGTGCTGGCGAGCTGCCCGCCGGGCGGGCTCGTGCTCGATCCGTTCACGGGCAGCGGCACCACCGCCGTGGCCTGCGTGCGCCATGGCCGGCGCTTCGTCGGCTATGAGATGAATCCTGAGTACGCGCAACTGGTGCGCCAGCGGGTGGAGGCGGCGATCCCSCTGGTCACGCCCGCCGTGCCGGATCCGGTTCAACCCGCAGTACCCGCCGCCAATGACGATGCCGCGGAAGCCGATGCCGCCGTCCAACGCCTTATCTAATTCCTGACATGTCCCGCATCCAGAAGACTTTCGCGGCCTTGGCCGCGCAGCAGAAGAAGGGCCTGATTCCGTTCATCACCGCCGGGGATCCGGCGCCCGGCCTGACCGTGGACCTGATGCACGCGTTGGTGGCCGGTGGCGCCGATGTGATCGAACTCGGCGTGCCGTTCTCGGACCCGATGGCCGACGGCCCGGTGATCCAGCGCGCATCCGAGCGGGCGCTCGCGCAGGGCGTGACGCTGACGCAGGTGCTCGCCTGGGTCGCAGAATTCCGAAAAACCGACGCCAGCACGCCCGTCGTGCTGATGGGCTACGCCAACCCGATCGAGCGGATGGGCGACGAGGCCTTCGCCAAGGCCGCCCGCGCGGCTGGCGTGGACGGCGTGCTCGTGGTCGACTATCCGCCCGAGGAGTGCGAGGCGTTTGCCGCCCTGATGCGCGCCAATGAGATGGATCCCATCTTCCTGCTCGCCCCGACCTCCACCGATGCGCGCATCGAGGCGGTGGCGAAGGTCGCCAGCGGCTATCTTTATTACGTGTCGCTGAAGGGCGTGACCGGCTCGGCCACGATCGACCTGGAAAGCGTGGCGAGCCGCCTGCCACTGATCAAGCGCCACGCCAACCTGCCGGTGGGCGTGGGCTTCGGCATCCGCGATGCCCAGACCGCGCGCGCCATCGGCAGCGTGGCGGACGCCGTGGTGATCGGCAGCCGTCTGGTGCAACTGCTGGAAGACGCCCCGCGCGACCAGGCAGTGACCGCGCTGCGCGACTTCATCGCCGAAATCCGCCGGGCCCTGGACGCCTGAGCCACGGCAAAACGTGACGCCATGCCGACATCGACATGGCTTGATTGTGATCGATGTATCACAATCGATGCGATTTGCTTCGGCCAGACCGGCCCGGCATGGTAAATTCGCGGCCTGATTCCCTGTCGTCTCACCGTCAGCGCCTGCGCATGCAGGCTGGCGCGCGGACGGCGGCTATCCGTAAGGAGCTTTCATGAGCTGGTTGGATAAACTCCTGCCTCCCAAGATTCAACAGACCGACCCCTCCACCCGCAAGGGCATTCCGGAAGGGCTGTGGGTCAAGTGCCCGGCGTGCGAGTCCACGCTGTACCGGACCGACGTCGAGGCCAATCTGCACGTCTGCCCGAAGTGCGACCACCATATGCGCATCCGCTCGCGCGAGCGGCTGGACGCGCTGCTGGACGCCGAAGGCCGCTATGAAATCGGCCAGGAAATCGTGCCGGTGGACGCGCTGAAGTTCAAGGACACCAAGAAGTACCCGGACCGCATCAAGGCCGCCATGGAAGAGACTGGCGAGACCGATGCGATGGTCGTCATCGGCGGTGCCATCCACACCATTCCGGTGGTGGTGAGCTGCTTCGAGTTCGAGTTCATGGGCGGTTCGATGGGCTCCGTGGTGGGCGAGCGCTTCGCGCGCGGCGCGCAGGCGGCGCTCGAGCAGAAGGTGCCGTTTATCTGCATTACCGCCACGGGCGGCGCGCGCATGCAGGAAAGCCTGCTGTCGCTGATGCAGATGGCCAAGACCACGGCCATGCTGAACCAGCTGGCCAACGCCAAGCTGCCGTTCATCAGCGTGCTGACGGACCCGACCATGGGCGGCGTCTCGGCCAGCTTCGCCTTCCTGGGCGACGTGGTGATTGCCGAACCCAAGGCGCTGATCGGCTTTGCCGGCCCGCGCGTGATCGAGCAGACCGTGCGCGAGAAGCTGCCGGAAGGCTTCCAGCGTGCCGAGTTCCTGCTGCAGAAGGGCGCGATCGACATGATCGTCGACCGTCGCAAGCTGCGCGCCGAGCTGGCGCAACTGCTGGCGCTGCTGCAGAAGCAACCGGCGGACGCGGTAGCCTGACGCGATTCGTGTGAATGCAGGACAATGGCGCGGGTGCCCCCACCCGCGCCATTTTGTTTTTCCAGTTTTGAATCTGGTTTTCCCATGCCCATCTTCCACAATCTCCCCGACTGGCTGACCCATCTGGAAAGCGCCCACCCCGTGGGCATCGACATGGGCCTGACCCGCATCACGCGCGTCAAGGAAGCGCTGGGCCTGCGCATCGACGCKGTGGTCTTCACCGTGGGCGGCACCAACGGCAAGGGTTCGACGTGCGCGATGCTCGAGTGCATCCTGCTCGAGGCCGGCTACAAGGTCGGCATGCATACCTCGCCGCACCTGATCACGTTCAACGAGCGCGCGCGCATCAACGGGGAGATGGCCACGGACGCGCAGCTGCTGCCGCACTTCGAAGCCGTCGAGCGCGCCCGCACGAGCTTTGCCGATCCGGTCAGCCTGACCTATTTCGAATTCACCACGCTGGCCATCATCCACGCCTTCGCGGCGGCCGGGCTCGACGCCATCATCCTCGAAGTGGGCCTCGGCGGACGGCTGGACGCGGTGAATGTGATCGATACGGACTGCGCGGTCATCACCAGCGTGGACATCGACCATACCCAGTACCTCGGCGACACGCGCGAGAAAATCGGCTTCGAGAAGGCGGGCATCTTCCGCCCGAACGTGCCGGCGATCTGCGGCGACCCGATGCCGCCGAAATCGCTGATCGACCATGCGGAAGCCATCGGCGCGGAATTGTGGCTCGTGGGCCGCGATTTCCACCATCAGGCGGCCAAGGGGCAGGAACGGCAGCAATGGGACTGGATTGGTCCGGACCGCAAGCTGAACGGCCTGGGCTACCCGGCGCTGCGCGGCGCCAACCAACTGCTGAACGCCTCGGCGGCGCTCGCGGCGCTGCAGGCCATGCGTCCGCGCCTGCCGGTGAGCGCGCAGGAGGTGCGTAACGGGCTCGCCTTCGTCGAATTGCCGGGCCGGTTCCAGGTGATGCCGGGCCGTCCGGCGGTGATTCTCGATGTGGCGCACAATCCACATGCAGCCGCCACGCTGGGTCAGAACCTCGAGAACATGGGCTTCTTTCGCTACACCTACGCGGTGTTCGGGGCGATGGCAGACAAGGACATTGCCGGCGTACTAAGCCACGTGGCGGACAAGGTGGACCACTGGTGCTTCTGCGACCTGCCCACCGACCGCGCCGCCAGCGCGGCGGACCTGCGCGAGCAGCTTGAGGCAGGCGGCTTCCGCGAGGGCCCGGACAATACGGCCGCGTGCTTCTCCAGTCCGGAATTGGCGTATCGCGATGCCATCGAGAGAGCGACCGAGAATGATAGAATCCTGGTCTTCGGGTCGTTCTATACGGTGGCCGGCGTGCTCGCGTATCGCGCCACGCAGGCGAATTGATCGCCGCCGGAATGACATCGCACCGAATCACTCTCTAGGCATCGGCATCCATGGGCCTGCTTTCGCTGTTCTCGTCCCGCAAGGGCTCTGATCCGGCACCGGAGCGCGGTCGTCGTACGCGCGCGGATGTGGGCGCTGGCGTCGGCGCGTCGCGCCGGTTGAACGAGGAATACGCCGACGACACCCTCGACCCCGACTTCCCGCAGAAGCAACGCGCGCGGCGCCGCCTGATTGGCGCCGTGGTACTGCTCGTGGCGGCGGTCATCGTGCTGCCTATCGTCTTCGAACACAAGCCCCGTCCGGTATCGGAGGACGTGGCGGTCAAGGTAGCCAACGGGCAGGGCGCTACGCAGAAGCCGAAGGTGGAGGCGCGCAAGGCCGATCCGCTGCCACCCACGCCGTCCGCCACGCGCAATGACGCCGCGCTGGACGCCGGCGAGGAACTCGTCAGCGCGCCAGCCGCGGCCGACAAGCCGCGTGCCGATGCCAAGCCAGAAGCCAGGCCCGATACCAAGGTYGCCGAGACCAAGCCCGCCGACAAGCCGGCTGACAAGGCCACCGGCAGCGGCAAGTTCATGATCCTGATTGGCGCGTTCTCGTCCGAAGAGCGTGCGAAGAACTGGCTGGCCAAGCTCAAGGCGAGCAAGGTGCCGGCCTATGTGGAGAAAAAGACGCTTGCCGACGGCGAGCGGATCCTGCTGCGCGCCGGCCCGTTCACCGATCGTGACGCCGCCGATGCGGCCGACAAGAAGGTCAAGGCCGTGGGCCTGACCTCCAAGGTGGTGGAACTGTAAATCGCCCCCATCTGACGGGTCATCTGCCAGGAACAAGCGCCAGACGCATGGCTTTTACTTTTTTCGATTACGGCGTTGCCTTCATCCTCGTGGCCTCGGGCCTGATCGGCATCCTGCGCGGGCTGGTCCGCGAGGTGCTGGCCCTGGTGGGCTGGGTGGTGGCCTTCCTGCTGGCCTACCACTTCGGCGCGATGGCAGCCCAGTGGATGCCGGAAACGCTGCCCGGCGGGCAGCTCACGCGCAGTGCGCTGGGCTTCCTCGCAGTGTTTCTGGGTACCTGGATCGTGTCGGCACTGGCCGGCGCCATCCTCGGCCAGTTGCTGGAAACCACGGGCCTGAAGCCCGCGGATCGCGGCCTGGGGCTGGTATTCGGCCTCGCGCGCGGCGTGCTGATCGTGATGCTGGTCGTGGTGCTGGCCGGGCTCACCAAGCTGCCGGAAGAACAATTCTGGCGCGACGCGGTGTCGCGCCCCTATGTGATGCAGGCCATGGACGAGTTGCGGCAATGGCTGCCGCCGGACCTGGCCAAGTATGTAAAGACCTGAAGTCAACGCGGGTCCCGACGCCTCCTACCGGATTGCAGCCGGGACCGCGCCCCTGAATCAAAGTTGCCTTTCCTGGGAGTGCGGCATGTGCGGTATCGTCGGCGTGGTTTCCACCAGCCCTGTCAACCAATTGATCTATGACAGCCTGCTGCTGTTGCAACACCGCGGACAGGATGCAGCTGGCATCGCCACGGCCAACGGCAGCACCTTCCACATGCACAAGGCCAACGGCCTCGTGCGCGATGTGTTCCGCACCCGCAACATGCGCGGCCTGCCGGGCACGTCCGGCATCGGCCAGGTGCGCTACCCGACGGCCGGCTCCGCCTCGAGCGAGGAAGAAGCCCAGCCGTTCTACGTGAGCGCGCCGTACGGCATCATCCTGGCCCACAACGGCAACCTGACCAACTCGGAACAGCTGCGCGAGGAGATGTTCCGCCGCGACCGTCGCCACATCAACACGCATTCGGACACCGAAGTGCTGCTGAACGTGCTGGCCGACGAACTCCAGCGCGGCAGCGACGGCCTGTCCCTGGACCCCGAGGCGATCTTCAAGGCCGTCTCCGGCATGCATCGCCGCGTGAAGGGTGCCTATGCGATTACCGCCCAGATCGCCGGCTACGGCCTGCTGGCTGTGCGCGACCCGTTCGGCATCCGCCCGCTCTGCATCGGCAGCGTCGACACCCCGACGGGCAAGGAATACCTGATCGCGTCGGAATCCGTGGCGCTGGAAGGCATGGGTTATCGCATGGAGCGCGACGTGGCGCCCGGTGAGGCCATCTTCATCGACATGGACGGCAAGTTCTACAGCAAGCAGTGCGCCGAGAACCCGGTGCTGACGCCCTGTATCTTCGAGTACGTGTACCTGGCCCGCCCGGATTCGTGCATCGATGGCGTGCCCGTCTACGACGCGCGCCTGCGCATGGGTGACTACCTGGCCGAGAAGATCCGCCGCGAAGTGTCCTCCGGCGACATCGACGTGGTCATGCCGATTCCCGACTCGAGCCGCCCGGCCGCCATGCAGGTGGCCAACTCGCTCGGCGTGGATTACCGCGAGGGCTTCTTCAAGAACCGCTACGTGGGCCGCACCTTCATCATGCCGGGCCAGGCCGTGCGCAAGAAGTCGGTACGCCAGAAGCTCAACGCCATGGGCGTGGAGTTCAAGGGCAAGAACGTGCTGATCGTCGACGATTCCATCGTGCGCGGCACCACCTCGCTCGAAATCGTCCAGATGGCCCGCGACGCYGGCGCCAACAAGGTGATCTTCGCCTCGGCCGCGCCGCCGGTGAAGTACCCGAACGTGTACGGCATCGACATGCCCACGCGCAGCGAACTGGTGGCCCACGGCCGCACCGACGAGGAAGTGGCGCAGATGATCGGCGCCGACAAGCTCGTGTACCAGGACGTGGAAGCGATGAAGCAGGCCGTGCGCGACATCAATCCGGCGCTGCGCGACTTCGACGCCTCGTGCTTCGATGGCCGCTACATCACCGGCGATATCGACGAGGAATACCTGGTGCGCCTGGAGACGGCGCGCAGCCAGGCTGACCGCGACGGCACCAATGCCGACACGGAGCGCTCGCAACTGCATCTGCAGCGCTCGGGCAACCACGATTAATCCGATCAGAAGACAGCCAGCAGCATGAGCGAACCGTTCCAACCAGAGTCCCTCGGCATCGATACCCTCGGCGTGCGCGCCGGCACGCTGCGCAGCAGCGAGTTCATGGAGCACTCCGAGGCGATGTACCTGACCTCGAGCTTCTGCTTCCACAGCGCCGCAGAGGCGGCCGAGCGGTTTGCCAACTCGGAAGAGGGCTACACGTACTCGCGCTTCACCAACCCCACGGTGTCGATGTTCCAGTCGCGGCTGGCGGCGCTGGAGGGCGGCGAGGCGTGCATGGCCACGGCATCGGGCATGAGCGCGATCCTCTCCGTGGCGCTGGCGTCGCTGCAATCGGGTGACCATCTGGTCAGCTCGCGGTCGATCTTCGGCTCGACCATGACGCTGTTCAACACGATCCTGGCCAAGTTCGGCGTGGAGACGACCTACGTGGACACGGGCGACCTGTCCGCGTGGCGCGCCGCCGTGCGCCCGAATACGAAGCTGTTCTTCCTGGAAACGCCGTCGAATCCGCTGACCGAGGTCTCGGACATCGCGGCGATTGCCGACATCGCCCACAATGCGGGCGCGCTGTTCGTGGTAGACAACTGCTTCTGCTCGCCGGCGCTGCAGCAGCCGATCAAGTTCGGCGCGGACGTGGTGGTGCACTCGGCCACCAAGCACATCGACGGCCAGGGGCGGGTGCTGGGCGGCGCGGTGGTCGGCAAGCACGACTACATCATGGGCAAGCTCTTCCCGTTCGTGCGCACGGCCGGCCCGACGCTGTCCGCGTTCAATGCGTGGGTGATGCTCAAGGGCATGGAGACGCTGGCCATCCGCATGGAGCGGCATTCGCAGAGCGCGTTGGCGGTGGCCGAGTTCCTGGAGTCGCACCCGGCCGTGGCCAAGGTGTACCACCCGGCGCTGAAGTCCCACCCGCAGTACGACATCGCCATGCGCCAGCAGAGCGGCGGCGGGGCGATCGTCTCGTTCGAGCTGAAGGGCGCCACGCCCGAGCAGCAGCGCGCCAATGCCTGGCGCGTGATCGACAGCACGAAGGTGTGCTCGATCACGGGCAACCTCGGCGACACGCGCACGACCATCACGCATCCGTACACCACCACGCACGGCCGCGTGGCGCCGGAAGCGAAGGCGGCGGCGGGCATCACCGAAGGGCTGATCCGCCTGTCCGTGGGACTGGAATCGGTGGTCGACCTGAAGGCCGACCTGCTGCGCGGGCTCGGCCAGTAAGCCAGTAAGTCGTATCGTTTTAACCCCTCTCCCGGTGCCGGGAGAGGGCGTACCCCTCAGCGCAGCATCCTGCGCCGCAGCAGCACCAGCGCCACCAGCAGCGCGGCCACGGCGTACACCGCCAGCACGGCCAGGTGCAATCCCCCATGTTCCACCGSACGACCCAGCATCAGGGGGCGAATCAGCGCCACCGCGTGGGCCAGCGGCAAGACCTGCGTCGCGGCCTGGGCGCCGGCCGGCAATTGCTCCAACGGGAAGAACACGCCCGAGAGCAGCAGCATCGGCGTCATCACCAGCGTCTGGTAGAACATGAAGAAGTCGTAGCTCGGCGCCAGTGCCGTGACGATCATCGCCAGACTCGCGAAGGCGATGCCCGCCAGCACGATCACCGGCAGCGCCGCCAGCGCGCCCGGGAACTGCGCGTAGCCGAGCGCGCCCGCCACCAGCATGATCGCCACGCCGGACAGCACGGCCTTGCTCGCCGCCCAGAGGATCTCGCCCAGTACCACGTCGCCCAACGTCAGCGGGGCATGCATGATGGCCTCCCACGTGCGCTGCACGTGCATGCGGGAGAACGCGGAATACATCGACTCGAAGCTCGCCGACATCATCACGCTTGACGCCGTGGTGCCCGCCGCCAGGAAGGCGATATACGACACCCCGTGCACCTCCCCGACCAGCAGGCCCAGCCCCAGGCCGAGGCCGAACAGGTAGATCATCGGGTCGGCCAGGTTGCCGATCATCGACGGAATGGCGAGCTTCTTCCACACCATGTAGTTGCGATACCAGACCATCATCCAGTTGCGCGCATTGCGTGGCAGCAGCGGTTGGGGATAGTGCTGGCGGGGTGGCGGCGCGGGGCGTGGCACGGTGGCCGCCACGTCGGGCGTGCGGGGGTCCTGTTCGCTCATTTCAGTCTCTCATGTCGCGGCCGGTCAGCTTGAGGAACACGTCCTCAAGGTTGGCCGGCCGGTGCAGGTAGCGCACGCTGCCATTCCCGTGCAGCGCGGCCAGCAGTGGGCCCGGTTCGCGCACGTAGCAGAACAGCGTCTCGCCCCGCATCTCCGTCCGTTCGGCTAGCGGCGTCACGCGTTGGCGCAGCGGCTCCAGTTCGTCGCCGTAGACCTCCACCACATCGCAGCCGATTTCCCGGTCGATCAGTTCGTGGGGCTTGCCTTCGGCAATCTTGCGGCCACCGTCGATCACGCAAAGGTGATTGCAAAGGCGCTCGGCCTCTTCCATGAAGTGCGTGGTCAGCAGGATGGTCTTGCCCGCCGCGATCAGCGACTTCAATCGCTCCCAGATCAGGTGGCGCGCCTGCGGGTCCAGGCCGGTGGTGGGCTCATCCATGACCAGCAGGTCCGGATCGTTGATCAGTGCCCGCGCCACGGTCAGGCGGCGGCGCATGCCGCCGGAGAGGTCGCGTACCTGCGCGTCGGCCCGGTTCTCCAGCCGCGCGAACTCCAGCAGCATCGGCACGCGCCGTGCAATCTCGGCSGATGACAGGCCGAAATAGCGCCCGAAGATGCGCAGGTTCTCGATCACGGAAAAATCCGGGTCGAGGTTGTCGAACTGCGGCACCACSCCCACGCGCATGCGCGCCTGTGGCGCCCGCTGCGGAATCGGCTCCCCGCACAGCATGAGCGTGCCGGAGGCCGGCGTGGTGAGGCCCAGCAGCATGCGCAGCGTGGTGGTCTTGCCGGCGCCATTGGGGCCGAGCAGGCCGAAACACTGGCCGCGCTGGACTTCGAGGTCGAGGTTGTCGACGACGACCGTGTCGCCATACAGCTTGCGCACGTTGCGCATCTGCAGGATGGGAGGGGTAGCAGCAGTCAAGGCGAAGGCCCGGTGAGTGCGATCCCGCCATTATGCCGGTTTGCGGGTATCGTTCCGGAGTGCGGGGCCAATCCTCCGCGATGACAGGGGAGACAAGATGAGTGTGGAAGAAGTGCTGGCCCAGTGGCAGGCCGACGAGGAGCGTGTTCGGGCACAACTGGCACCGGTGGGGCTGATTACGCGCGACCAGCTGCGCGCGCGCTCCGGGGCGGAGTTTTTCGACGATATCCTGTCTGGCAAGCTGCCGGGCATCCCCATCGGCAATCTGGTCGGCTTTGTGCCGGTGGCGTTCGAGGCGGGCCGCGTGGTGTTCCAGGGCACGCCGGGGCCGGAGCACTACAATCCGCTCGGCACCGTGCATGGCGGCTACGCGGCCACGCTGCTCGATTCCTGCGTGGGATGTGCCGTACACAGCATGTTGCCGGCCGGGAAGGGCTATACGACGCTGGAACTCAAGGTGAACTACGTGCGCCCGCTGACCAGCAGCACCGGCCCCGTGCGCGCGGAGGGCAACGTCGTGAGCCTGACCAACCAGATCGGCATTGCCGAAGGGCGGCTCACGGACGCGCAGGGCAAGCTCTACGCCTACGCCACCACCACGTGCCTGGTATTTCCGCTGCCGGTCTGAGCGGGGCGCGACGCAGATCCAACAACAAGGAGAACATCATGACGTTTGAACACTGGCTGGCGTTCGCGCTGACGAGCCTGGTGCTGCTGGTTATTCCGGGGCCGACGATCTTGCTTGTGATTGGCGATGCACTCGCCCACCGAGGCCGCAGCGCGTTTGCCACGGTGGCCGGGGTAGCGGCGGGGGATCTGACGGCTTTCACGCTGTCGATGGCCGGACTGGGCGCGGTGCTGGCGGCTTCGGCCACGCTGTTCACGGCGCTGAAGTGGGCCGGGGCGGCCTATCTGGTCTATCTGGGTGTGCAGGCGTTGCGCTCGGCCAGCCGTGCCAGCGCGCTCGACGTGCCGGCGCAGGCAGGCAGCGCGGGGCAGCGTTTCGCCAAGGCGTGGCTGGTGACGGCGCTGAACCCGAAGAGCATCGTGTTYTTCGTGGCATTCGTGCCGCAGTTCCTGGACGCGCATCAGGCGTTCTGGCCGCAGGCTGCGGTGCTGATCCCGACCTTCGTGGTGCTGGCCAGCGCCAACGCCATGATCTACGCSCTGCTSGCRCGCTCSCTGGCCACCCGACTGACCACGCGCCGTGCGCAGGCCAATGTGCAACGTGCCGGCGGCATCACCCTGATCGGGGCCGGCGCGCTGATCGCCACGCGCACTTGATGGGTTGAATTGGGACGAAAAAAAACCGCCAGCATGCTGGCGGTTTTTTATGCAATGCGCGAATCAGTAGAGCTTCTTCGGCAGCATTTGCATGCGCAGACGCTTACGCAGACGCGACTCGGCAGCCTTCTTCTTGCGCTTGCGCTCGGTCGTCGGCTTTTCGTAGGCGGTACGGCTCTTCAGTTCCACGATCAGGCCAGTCTGCAGAATGGCGCGACGGAAACGACGCATTGCAACTTCAACGGGTTCACCCGGCTTCAGAACGATCTTAGTCAACTCAGTCCTTTGAGGGAATGCCGCGGGGCGGCGGGTTCATACGAGGGGGAAACGTCGTCGCTGTGGGGCTCCGGAGCCTTCTGCGACGGTGGTATTGCACGCTGCGGCGAATGCCGAGGTGCGCCCCCGTCGAACCTGCAAGCTTGGACCGGGGTCCGGACTGCCAGTGTCAGGGGTGAAGGGCCAAATTTTCCTACGTAGTAAAAAACTTGGCGAGATACCTGTTTCCTTGGATATTGCGCAAATGATACGCCGGTAAGCTTTTACAGGTATACGAGCCCGGAGTCAAGAYCAAGGCGCGCACGGGCCGCATATCCGCGAAAAATGCGTGGAAAAGTGCCCGATAGGACGTGCGAAGGTGGGATGGATGGCGCCGATGGAGGGGCSCCGGCCACCTCCAGTCCACCCGCCGCGAGGGGGCAGGCGAAGGCTGCCGCTGTGCTTTCATGGATTCTCGCTAACCACAACAAGACGAGGAGAAGGGCCATGATTCGCAAGTTGCTGCGTCAGAGCGCATGCGCGCTGGGCATACTCGGGTGCCTGTTCACGGTGTCCAGCCCGGCACATGCCGGCTACACCACGACCAAGTATCCGATTGTCCTGATCCACGGCTGGGGCGGCTGGGACAGCCTCGCCGGCTTCTACAGCTACTTCTACGGCATTCCGCTGGCGCTGGAGGCCGATGGCGCCGACGTGTATGTCTTGCAGGTGTCGGCGGTCAACAGCACCGAGACGCGCGGCGAGCAGGCGCTCGAGCAGATCCAGCAGATCCTGGCCGCGACGGGCGCCGAGAAGGTCAACCTGATCGGCCACAGCCATGGCGGGCCGACCTCCCGCTATGTGGCCGGCGTGCGCCCCGATCTGGTGGCGTCGGTCACGGCGGTCGGCGCGCCGAACTGGGGGGTGCCGTTCGCCGACGCCGCCAATGGCCTCGGCAATTTCAGCCAGTCCGTGGTGAACAGCGTCACGACGGCTGTCGGCACCTTGATCGACCTGCTGTCGGGTGGCGGCCAGCCACAGAGTTCGGCAGCGGCGCTGGCCTCCCTGTCGACGCCCGGCATGAGCGCGCTCAACGCCCAGTTCCCGGGTGGGCTTCCCAGCACATACTGCGGCACCGGCGCGCCCGTCGCCAACGGGGTGCGCTACTACTCGTGGGGTGGGGACCGCGTGGTGACCAACGGCGCGGATGCCAGCGACGCCGCACTGATCGCCCTCAACGCGGCGAACACCGAGACGAGTGACGGCGCGATCCCGACCTGCAGCATGCACCTCGGCCAGTTCATCAAGGCCTATCACCTCAACCACCTCGACGAGATCAACCAGTTGGCAGGGCTGAGCAACGTGTTCGAGACCAATCCGATCACCATCTATCGCCAGCACGCCAACCGGCTGCAGCAAGCAGGGCTGTAATCGGTATGGGCATCCGTACGCGCGCTATGACTGGGGTCGTCGTTGCGGTGGTGGCCGTGGTGGCGATCCGGTCGCTGCCAGGCGACCCGGCATCGCCGCCCGCCACACCCGTTGCGACGACGGATGCCGCCGTGCCCCCAGCGATGGGGCAGGTGGCATCGGACGATGACGCGACGGCTGCTTCCTTGCCGATTCCGTCCCACCTGCGGGGCGTGGCAGTCGACGGTGGGGTCGACCTCGATCGCAACGGCAGTCTGATCTTCAATCGCAAGCTCAAGAACCTGTTTCACCACATGATCGGCATGGCCGAGGGGGATCCCGCGCGGCTGTCTGGCGTGCGGGAGAGCCTCCGGACGTGGCTGCTGGAGCAGGCCACGCCAGCAACCGCGCGAGACGAAGTCATGGCGGCGTTCGATCGCTATATGACCTATCTCGAGGCGGCGTCCCACGTGCAACTACCGTCGCAATCGCCCGGCGATCTTGAACGCGTCTATCAGACCCTCGCCTTGTTGCGCCGTCAGCATCTGGGTCAAGTGATGGCCGAGGGCTTCTTCGCCGAGCAGGAATCGCTGGATCGCTATACCGTCGAGCAGCGCCGGGTCCTGGCGGATGACACGCTGAGCCCGGATGAGCGCAAGCAGCGCCTCGATGCGCTGGCGCAGCAGTTACCCGAGTCGCTGTCCCGGCCTTTGGCACAAACGCGCAAGATTTCGCAGCTGGCGCAGGACACCGAGTCACTGCGCGCAAGCGGTGCCAGCCAGGAKGCGATCGACCGCCTGCGAACCGAGCGCTTCGGCCCCGAGGCCGCCGAGCGATTCCGCGCGCTCGACCAGCAGCAGGCCCACTGGAAGCAACGTCTGGTGAGCTATCAGGCAGAGCGGGATGCGATACGCGCGGACAGCAGTCTCGCGCCGGAGGCCCAGGCGCGCGCGATCGATGAACTCGTCGCCAGGCGCTTCAGCGGCACCGAGGTCGTGCGGGTCCGGGGTTTGGGAAACTACTGAGAGGGGAGGGTGCTGCGAAGGGCAAGCAGAAAACAAAAAAGCCAGCAGGCGCTAACCTGCTGGCTTCTGTATTTCTTGGCTCCCCGACCTGGGCTCGAACCAGGGACCTACGGATTAACAGTCCGGCGCTCTACCAACTGAGCTATCGGGGAACAGCTGAGARGGAAATTATAACCAGCCTCTCTTSGTTTCGTCAACAACTTTTCAACGTTTTATTATCCATCGAAAGCTGCTGCAAAAACTCTGGTTCGCCTCGAAACCGGCCTGCAGCGGGCGTTTCCGCCGATTKCTGCGTRTCGTGTTCGACAGCGAGGCCGCATTATAGCGAGCTTTTYGATTTGTGCAAACAAAAAAACCGCCCGAGGGCGGTCTTTCTGCATCGGCACTCGACAAGCTTAGTCGAACACCGGCGATTCCACGCCGAGGATCTTGTGCAGCTTCGGCGAAGTCGTCGTGTACTGCATGTGGATCTTCTTCTCGGGGAAGATGTACGGGGCGGCGCCGAACGCGGCCAGCGCGCACTCGTGGAAGCCCGACAGAATCAGCTTCTTCTTGCCCGGGTAAGTGTTGATGTCGCCCACGGCGAAGATGCCCGGGATGTTCGTCTGGAACTTCTCGGTATCCACCTTGATCTGCTTGCGCTCGAGCTCGAGGCCCCACTCKGCGATCGGGCCAAGCTTCGGCGACAGGCCGAAGAACACCAGCAGGTCGTCCAGCGGCAGGCGGCGSGTGACGCCATCGGCACCCGTGACCTTGATTTCGGTCATCAGGCCGTCGCGTTCCTCGTAGCCGCTGATCTGGCCCACCAGGAATTGCATCTCCATCTCTTCGCACAGTTCCTTCATCTTGGCGACCGATGCCGGCGCGGCGCGGAAGCCGTCGCGGCGGTGGATCATCACCACCGATTCAGCCTTGCCAACCAGGTCCAGCGTCCAGTCCAGCGCGGAATCGCCGCCGCCCACGATGACCAGGTTCCGGCCGTGGAAGCGGCTCGGATCCTTCACGCGGTAGAACAACTGCTTGCCGTCGAACTTGTCGATGCCTTCCACCTTCACGGTACGCGGCTGGAACGAACCCACGCCGGCGGCGATGAAGATGGTCTTGGTGATGAAGCGCGTGCCGGTCGAGGTCTCGACGAAGAAACGGCCGTCCTCGCGGCGCTCCACGACGGCGACTTCCTGGCCCAGGTGGAACGTGGGCTCGAACGGCTCGATCTGCTTGAGCAGGTTGTCGGTCAGCTCCTGGCCCGTGCAGATGGGCACGGCCGGGATGTCATAGATGGGCTTGTCCGGGTACAGCTCCACGCACTGGCCGCCCACTACCTTGAGCGAGTCGATCACGTGCGCCTTGATTTCGAGCAGACCCAGTTCGAAGACCTGGAACAGGCCAACGGGGCCGGCGCCAACGATCAGCGCGTCGATTTCCAGCGGCTGGCCGCCGGGATTGCCGCCGGCCTGCTGGGTCGCGTCGGCCACGGGATTTGGAATGCTCAAGTCCATATTCGTCCTGATACGTTTGTGGGCACGCTGTGCCCGGTATTGCGGAAAGCGCGTGGGGCGGCTTTCTTGTTGTGGTGTTGCCGGGCTCAGCGCTGCAGGTATTGCAGCTTGTCGGTGGCGTCCTTCCATTCCTCGGCCTCGGCCAGCGGGGCCTTGGTCTTGGTGATGGACGGCCACGAACGGGCCAGTTCGGCGTTCAGATCGATGAAATTCTGCTGATCGCCGGGGACGTCTTCCTCGGCATAGATCGCGTTGACCGGGCACTCGGCCACACACACGGCGCAGTCGATGCATTCGTCAGGGTCGATGGCCAGGAAGTTCGGGCCTTCGCGGAAACAATCGACCGGACACACATCAACGCAGTCGGTGTAGCGGCAACGGATGCAGGATTCGGTGACAACGTGAGTCATTTCGGTTCCAAAAAGCGGATCGGTCTTCGATGGGAAACAGTTCAGGCCACTTGTGATGCCGCCGCGCCCGGCCGCCGGACACGCGCGCACGCGCATGTCAATCGGTGGAAGTCGGGGCGCACGGGGGCCGTGGCCTTTCAAAGACCGATATTGTATCCGAGCCTTCCCGCAAGGATAGCGAGTCTATATAGCCGGGTCAGATAGTTTTCTTATTTCTTTATGTGCTTTTGGGCGCGAACCGGCCAAAAATGGCCCAGAATCGGCCTCGCAACCGCCTGTTGCGCCACGAAAGGCCCGCAACGGACTAGTATTCCCCTGTGTGGCCCGGGGGCTTTCGGGTCATTTTTTCGCCTTCTAGCTCGATTTTCGGGACGCGCCATGCCGATTTCGTACCGCCTGACCTGCCTGCTGATCGCCATTTCGCTGGCGCCGGCCGCCGGCGCGCAGCCGATGGGCGGAGGCGGCGGGAATATGGCCGACAGCGTTGTCTCGCGGCTCGTGGCATGGCGGGCGCGCACCGACCAGCCCGTGGCGCTGGCCGCGCTGACCGCCTTCGACTGGGACAGTTTCAGCGTGGTGCGGGCCCCGGCCGGCGACAGCATGGCCAACTGCAGCCGCGAGGGCCTGGTGCCGTGCGGGCCGGAATTGCATCCGCCGCCGGGCACGCAGGTGCAGGTGCTGCGGTTCGACCGGGCCGGCCAGCAGGTCTATCAGGAGCGGATCATGGTGCCATTGGGCAATTTTGCCGATCCGCTGCCCTCCGCGGTCACCCGCGCGCGGGCCACGCTGGTCACCTGCGCCGATGGCGGCGGCGCGCCGCTCTGGTGCCTGCAGTCGGGCGCGCAGCCGGGGGTGCCGACGGGCACGCAGCCGGGCCTGCGCTGGCTCGATGGCAGCTAGTCCATCCCGGGCCTTCCCTGGCSATTCGGCCAGTTTCGGTTAGCATGTGGACCTCGTCCCCGGCATGCCGTTTGCGCCACGCTATGATCATCCGCTCCCTGCTAGACACCGACCTGTACAAGTTCACGATGATGCAGGTGGTGCTGCACCGCTTCCCGCAGGCCCAGGTCGAGTACCGGTTCAAATGCCGCAACGCGGGCGTCGACCTGACCCCGTATATCGACGAAATTCGCGCCGAAGTGGCCAGCCTCTGCCAGCTCCGCTTCACCGAGGAAGAGCTCGACTA
The DNA here is from genome assembly GCF_052114485.1 of Cupriavidus sp. KB_39. Taxonomy (NCBI): domain Bacteria; kingdom Pseudomonadati; phylum Pseudomonadota; class Betaproteobacteria; order Burkholderiales; family Burkholderiaceae; genus Cupriavidus; species Cupriavidus sp. KB_39. The sequence continues at coordinate 212,654 of NZ_JBFREV010000004.1, read as the reverse complement.
CCTGCGCAGCATGCGCTTCATCAAGAGCGATTTCGTCGATTTCCTGGCCCTGTTCCACCTGAGCGARAAGCACGTCGCGATCACGGCGTCCGAGAAGGGCGGCGGCGAAATCGASATCACGATCCGCGGCCCGTGGCTGCACACGATCCTGTTCGAGGTGCCGTTGCTGGCCATCGTCAACGAGGTCTATTTCCGCCGTACCCAACCGGAGCCGGATCTGGCCGAGGGTCGTCGGCGCCTGGAGACCAAGCTCGCGCTGCTGAAGGCGGCACCGTACGCCGACTGCGTGATTGCGGACTACGGCACCCGCCGGCGTTTCTCGGGCGGCTGGCAGGARGAGGTGCTGCTGACCTCGCGCGGCGTCCTTGGCGCGCAGCTCGCCGGTACCAGCAACGTCCACTTCGCGCGGCTGCACAATATGACCCCGCTCGGCACCATGGCCCACGAGTACCTGCAGGCCTGCCAGGCGCTCGGCCCGCGCCTGCGCGACTCGCAGGTCTACGCGCTCGACCACTGGGCGCAGGAGTATCGCGGCGACCTGGGCATCGCCTTGTCCGATACCTATGGATTCGATGCCTTCCTGCGCGATTTCGATCTCTTCTTCTGCAAACTGTTCGATGGCGTGCGGCACGATTCGGGCGATCCGCTCGAGTGGGGCGAGCGCATGCTCGCGCATTACGCCTCCCACCGCGTCGATCCGCGCAGCAAGACGCTGATCTTCAGCGATGCGCTGAACATCCCCAAGGTCATCGAGCTGTACGAGCGCTTCCGCGGCCGCTGCAAGCTGGCGTTCGGCGTGGGCACCAACCTGACCAACGACCTCGGCTACACGCCGCTCCAGATCGTCATCAAGATGGTGCGATGCAACGGCCAGCCCGTGGCGAAGCTCTCGGACACGCCCGAGAAGACCATGTGCGACGACCCCGGCTACCTGGCCTACCTGCGCCAGGTGTTCGCGATTCAGCCCCCGGCTTAACAACATTCACGCCCGGCGGCGCCCGCGTGCCGGCGCGGCCTTCTATAATCGGCCAGCCYCAGGAACCAACCCCTTACGCCATGGAAACYAACGCCGCCCGTGACCGCATCTTCGCCCGCATCCGCGCCGCCCAGGGCAGGGGGGCGAAGGTGACCACCGGCGAGCGCGAGGCCGTGGACGACTATCTCGCACGCCATCCGCAGGGCCCACAGCCGGACATCGCCGCCGATCGCATCGAGGCGTTCAGCCTGCAGGCGCAGAAGATGGCGTCCACCGTGGAGCGCGTGGCCACGCTGGCCGACGTGCCGGGCGCCGTCTCGCGCTATCTGGATGGCCTGGGCCTCGTGCGCCGCGCCGTGGCGTGGGACAGCCTGGGCGACCTGCCGTGGCAGGCGCAGGGGCTGGACGTGGCATGCCGGCCGCCGGCGCGCGATCCGCAGGTCGATCATGATCATGGCGACCTCGTCGGCATCACCGGCTGCTTCGTGGCGATTGCCGAGACCGGCTCGCTGATGCTGCTGTCGGGGCCGCAGACCTTCGCSTCGGCCGCGCTGCTGCCCGAGACCCATATCGCCGTRGTGCCGATTTCGCGCATCGTGGCGAACCTCGAGGAAGCCTTCGCGCGCATGCGTGCCGAGCATGGCCAGCTGCCGCGCGCCACCAATGTCATCAGCGGCCCGTCACGCACGGGCGACATCGAGCAGACCATCGTCCTCGGCGCCCATGGCCCGTACCGCGTGCACGTGATCCTCGTCGACCAGGACTGAGGGACAGCGCAGGTCCAATCCGAGGGCCGCCGGGCGTCACATTCCGGGTAATTCCAGCAGCATTTTCAGACCAGTCTCAAAGGGGTTTGCTTTACACTGGCCGCTTTCGAGACAAGGAGAACCTGCCCGATGATGCGACGCGCACGACGTGCCCTGGCACCGTGGCCCACCGCGATGCTTGCGGTCATCGCCCTGTTTCCGTCCATGGCCGGTGCCGCCGAGATYGATGGCGCCACGCTGTCGCCGCTCTGGGGCGTGCCGTTCGCCGGCGTTCTGCTGTCCATCGCGCTGTTCCCGCTGCTGGCCCCGCACTTCTGGCACCACCATTACGGCAAGGTGGCCGCGGCCTGGGGCGCGCTGTTCCTGGTGCCGTTCGCCATGCAGTTCGGCGTCCATGCCGCCGTGGCCAACACGGTGCACGCGCTGCTAGGCGAGTACATCCCGTTCATCGTGCTGCTGGGGTCGCTGTATGTGGTGGCCGGCGGCATCTGCGTGCGTGGCAACCTGCACGGCACGCCCCGGCTGAACACCGGCATCCTCGCGCTCGGGACCGTGCTGGCCAGCCTGATGGGCACCACCGGTGCGGCCATGCTGCTGATCCGGCCGCTGCTGCGCGCCAACGACAACCGCCGCCATGTGGCACACGTSGTGGTGTTCTTCATCTTCCTGGTGGCCAACGCGGGCGGTTCGCTGACGCCGCTCGGGGATCCGCCGCTGTTCCTGGGCTTCCTGAAGGGCGTCGAGTTCACATGGACGCTGCGCAACATCTTCCCCGAGACGGTGTTCCTGTGCGTGGCGCTGCTGGCGCTGTTCTATGTGGTCGACCGCCACTACTTCCTGAACAAGGAAGAGGAACTGCCGCGGGCGCAGGACCCCACGCCGGATTCCACGCGCCTTCAGATCGACGGCAAGATCAACTTCCTGCTGCTGGTGGGCGTGCTGGCACTGGTGCTGATGAGCGGGCTGTGGAAGCCGGGCATCGTGTTCGACGTGATGGGCACCGAGGTCACGCTGCCGGCGCTGATCCGTGATGTGCTGTTGGTGGGGATTACCATCGTGTCGCTGGTCGCCACGCCGCATAGCGCGCGCAGCGGCAACGAGTTCAACTGGGAGCCGATCCTCGAAGTCGGCAAGCTGTTCGCGGGCATCTTCCTGACGATCATCCCGGTCATCGCGATGCTCAAGGCCGGCACCGACGGCGCGTTCGCGGCGGTGATCCACGCGGTTAGCGATTCCTCCGGCCAGCCCATCGACAGCATGTACTTCTGGGCGACCGGTATCCTGTCCTCGTTCCTGGACAACGCGCCGACCTACCTGGTGTTCTTCAACACCGCCGGCGGCGACCCCGCCACCCTGATGACGCGCGACGCCTCGACGCTCGCCGCCATCTCGGCCGGCGCGGTGTTCATGGGCGCCAATACCTATATCGGCAATGCCCCCAACCTGATGGTGAAGGCCATTGCCGAAAGCCGCGGCGTGCGCATGCCGAGTTTCTTCGGCTACATGGCATGGTCCGGCGCCGTGCTGCTGCCGCTGTTCCTGGTGATGACGTTCCTCTTTTTCCACGTGTGACTGCCATGAAGCCCTCCGTCCTCGTTACCCGCGCGATCTACACCGACGTCATCGAACGTCTTTCGCAATATTTCGATGTCGACAGCAACCAGGAAGACCTGGTGCTGGACGCCGCCGCACTGAAGGCCCGCCTCGCGGGCAAGGCCGGCGTGCTGGCCAATGCGGCGGACAAGATCGACGGCGCGGTCGTTGCCGCGCTGCCGCAGCTGCGCGCGGTGTGCAACATGGCGGTCGGCTACAACAATCTCGACGTACCGGCCCTGACCGCCGCTGGCGTGGTGGCGACCAACACGCCCGACGTGCTGACCGAAACCACGGCCGACTTCGGCTGGGCATTGCTGATGGCCACCGCCCGCCGCGTGACGGAGTCCGAGCATTACCTGCGGGCCGGCAAGTGGAAGCGCTGGAGCTACGACATGCTCGTGGGCATGGACGTCTACGGCAGCACGCTCGGCATCCTTGGCATGGGTCGTATCGGACAGGCGCTGGCCCGCCGCGCGGCCGGCTTCGGCATGAACGTGCTGTATCACAACCGCAGCCAGCTGCCGGCGGAGACCGAGCGCGCGCTCAATGCGCGCTACGTCAGCAAGGCGGAGCTGCTTGCTCAGACGGATCACCTCGTGCTGGTGCTGCCGTACAGCCCGGAGAGCCATCACGCGATTGGCGCGGCAGAGCTGGCGGCGATGAAGCCGACCGCCACCCTGATCAACCTCGCGCGCGGTGGCATCGTCGACGACGCCGCGCTGGCCGCCGCATTGCGCGATGGCCAGATCTTCGCGGCCGGCCTGGACGTGTTCGAGGGCGAGCCGAGCGTCCACCCAGACCTGCTGACCGTGCCAAACGTGGTGTTGACGCCGCATATCGCGAGCGCATCGGAAAAGACGCGTCGCGCGATGGCCAATCTGGCCGCCGACAACCTGATCGCGGCACTCGATGCCGGCCCCAAGGCAGGCAACCCGCCTTCGGTGATCAACCCAGAGGTCATGGCGCGCCGCCGCTGAATCGGATATTCCTGAATTGATGACGTTGATTTCCGTCCTGACGCTTGCCGCCACCCTCGTGGCGGTAATCCTGCTGGCGGTGCTGCTGTGGCGCGCGCGCGCCGGGGCGGCATCCGCGGAACTGCTTGATGGCCTCGACCGGCTCGAGCGCGTGTTGCGTGGCGAAGTGAGCGCGGCCGCCCGGGATGGCCGCGACGAGTCTGGTCGGCAGATGCTGCGCTTCCAGCAGACCTTGTCGGCGCACCTGACCAGTATTGCCACGGTGCAGAACCAGCAAATCGCGCAGATGTCCGAGTCCAACGATCGCAGGCTGGCCGAGGTGCGGGCCACGCTTGAGCAGAAGCTGCGCGACATCGAGGCAAATAACGCCGCGAAACTGGAGGAAATGCGACGCACCGTGGACGAGAAGCTCCATGCGACGCTCGAGCAGCGGCTCGGCGAGTCGTTCAAGCTGGTGTCGGACCGTCTGGAGCAGGTGCATCGTGGGCTGGGCGAGATGCAGGTGCTGGCGCAGGGCGTGGGCGATCTCAAGCGGGTGCTGACCAACGTGAAGTCGCGCGGCACGTGGGGTGAGGTGCAGCTTGAGATGCTGCTGGAACAGATCCTCACGGCAGACCAGTACGGCAAGAATGTCGAGACCGTGCGCAACTCGGGGGCGCGGGTCGAGTTCGCGATCCGGTTGCCGGGCCGTGACCCGTCCAGCGGACCGGTCTGGCTGCCGATCGATGCGAAATTTCCGAAGGAGCAGTACGAGCGCCTTGTCGATGCCCAGGAGCACGGTGACGTTGACGGCGTGGCCGTGGCCGGCCGTGAACTCGAGGTGGCGCTGCGCCGGGAGGCACAGTCGATTGCCGAGAAATATCTGGCGCCGCCGGCCACCACTGACTTCGCGATCCTGTTCCTGCCGACCGAGGGGCTTTACGCCGAGGTGCTGCGCCGCCCGGGCCTGACGGACCTGCTGCAACGCGATTTCCGCGTAACCGTGGCCGGGCCGACCACGCTGACCGCCTTGCTCAACAGCCTGCAGATGGGCTTCCGGACGTTGGCGCTGGAAAAGCGTTCCAGCGAGGTGTGGGAAGTGCTGGGTGCCGTCAAGACCGAATTCGGCAAGTTTGGCGAGGTGCTGGCCAAGACGCGCGATACGCTGGTGCGCGCGGCGCGCAATATCGAACAGGCCGAGGTGCGGACCCGTCAGATGGAGCGCAAGCTGCGCACGGTGGAGGCGCTGCCCGGGGAACTCGCCGAACAGCTTTTGGGAACCGCCGCAACGGCGGGATCACCGGAGGAAGTGCAAGCACCTCCGTCCCAGGAGGATGCCGGCGGGGCGCAAGCCGCCAACGGCGACGTTACTGGTGATCTTCGGGCGTGAGTTCGCGCACGTGCACTTCGATACCGCCGAAGCGGGCGGCCACCCAGTTGTAGGCCTTGCAGCCGAGCCACAACAGGCCGAAGCCAATCAGTGCATTCAGGATCAGCGCGGTGAAAACCGTAATCCCCGGCAGGTCGCCATAGCGGATAAAGGCCACGAACAGGCCCATCGCCACGATTGGCACCGAGAAGCACAAATAGACCAGGACCAGTGCGCGCGCGGTCTTGACGGGGTGGAGGTACGCGATCTCCTGATTCATGACGACAGACAAGATATTGGGGAGTTGATTTTTCGTGCTGCAAGTGTAGCGACTGGGGCTTGCGACGCATAGTCCGTCACTCGCGGGGGCGCACAAAAAACGACACCGCAACGTGCGCTGTCATACGACGACCGCCGATTCGGTCATTGATTCCGCTCATCAATGCGGCGCACCTATGCCTTGGGTGTTCCGCATGGCGGATTGCAACGAATTACATCAGCCCGTCGAACAGCATCACCTCGACCAGATCGCCAGCCGCGACGGCGTCCTGCTCGTGGCCCAGCACGATGAAGCAGTTGGCCTCGCTCATCGACCGCAGCACGCCCGAGCCTTGCTGGCCGGTGATACGGACTTCCCAGCCGCCATCGGCCGCCGGCGCCAGGATGCCGCGCTGGTATTCCGTGCGGCCGGGCTTCTTGCGGATGGCTGCCGCGCTGCGCACGCGCATCAGCGGCAGCGGCGGCACGTTGGCGCCCATCTGTCGGTGCAACGCGCCGCGCACGAAGTGGTAGAAGGTGACCATCACGGCCACGGGGTTGCCGGGCAGGCCGAAGAGCAGGGCCTCCCGACCGTTCGATGCAATGCGTCCGAATGCCATCGGGCGGCCCGGACGCATGGCGATCTTCCAGAAAGTGACATCGCCCAGCCGCGCCATGATCTGCTTGGTGTAGTCGGCTTCGCCCACGGACACGCCGCCAGACGTGATCACCGCATCGGCGTTTTCGCAGGCACTGCGGAATGCGGCTTCGAGCGCGGCGGGGTCGTCGCGGACCACGCCCATGTCGATCAACTCGACATTGAGCCGCCGCAGCATGCCGTGCAGCGTGTAGCGGTTGGAGTCGTAGACGCAGCCGGGGCCGAGTGGCTCGCCAATCGAGCGCAGTTCGTCGCCGGTGGAGAAAAACGCCACGCGCAGCCGGCGCCGGACCTTGATTTCGGCCACGCCGAGCGATGCCAGCAGGCCGAGGTCCGCCGGTTGGAGAATGCGGCCGGCGGCCAGTGCCGCCTGACCGCGGGCCAGGTCTTCGCCGCGCAGCCGGCGGTTGTCACCGGGGCGCACGGCATCGGCCGCAAAACGGATCTGGTTGCCGCCYGCCTGCACATCCACGAATTCCTGCGGCACCACAGTGTCGCAGCCATCGGGCATGATCGCGCCGGTCATGATGCGCACCGCCTGGCCCGCCGTGGGCGCCGCGTCGAGCGCATTGCCGGCGTAGGCCGTGCCGATGACTTCCAGGACCACGTCGCCGCCGGCTGCCAGCGCAGCGCTCTGGAAGGCGTATCCGTCCATCGCCGAGTTGTCGTGAGCGGGCACGTCGATGGAGGAGATCACGTCCTCGGCCAGCACGCGGTCGAGCGCGGTGCGAATCGCCAGTTGCTCGGTGCCGCGCACCGGCTCGATCACCTGGCCGATGATCGCGTTGGCCTGGGCCACGGGCAGGGCGGTCGGGTCGTAGTCAGAAAGGCAGGAGATGACGGATTGCAGGGATGGCATGAGCAGTCTGCGGYGAAAAGAAGCGAAAACAGCGAAAAATGGCGGARAACGCGGGKGAAAACGCGGKTAAGGGCGGATGCCCGAGTCTAACCCGYGCGATGCGCTCAGCGGGCCTCGTGTGTGCGTAGTTCGTCCAGCGTATTGATGTTGGCGAACGCGTCGGCGTCGGCGAACGGCACCTCCGCGAGCCGGTGGCTGGCCGCCCAGGTTTCGATCTTGCGCCCGCCGCCATTGATGTAGGCGATCAGGCTATCGAGCGCAGTGACCGGCATCAGGCAGAACACCGGCTGGGTTTGCCGGTGCCCGTCGGCATCCACCGTGACCGGAATCGCCATCTCGGCACCTTCGGCCTCGATCGCCTGCGCCAGCCGCTCGACGAGGTCGGTGGGCAGGAACGGCGTATCGCACGGCGCCGTGACGAGCCAGCCGGTGCTGCACTGCTCGAGCCCGGCCATCATGCCGGCCAGCGGGCCCGCGAAATCGGGCACGGAGTCGGTGACCACGGGCACCCCGAACGACTCGTAGGCGGCGAGGTTGCGATTGGCGTTGATCAGCATCGCGCCGGTCTGCGGTGTCAGGCGCATCAGCGTGTGCATCGCCATCGGCACGCCGCGCAGCGGTTGGAGGCCTTTGTCGGTGCCACCCATGCGGCTACCCCGGCCGCCGGCCAGGATCAGGCCCGTGATGTCTTCGCGTGCGATCATGACTTTCGGAAAGTTGTGAGGCGGCGCCGGGGGCCGGGATGGCCCGGGTCAGCCGCCAATGTAGGACATCTCGATCTTGCGTTCGGCGCGCGCCAGGCGCACGGCCGGATCGCCCCGCTGCTCGGAATAGTTGTCGGTGCGGCCTTGCCAGACCTGGGCGATGGCATTGGCGATTTCCAGGTCGCTATGGCCGCCGCGCAGCAGCGCGCGCAGGTCGTAGCCCTCGGTGGCGAACAGGCACAGGTACAGGCGGCCCTCGGTGGACAGCCGGATGCGGCTGCAATCGCCACAGAACGCGTGCGTCACGCTAGAGATCACGCCGATTTCGCCGGCGCCGTCGCGATACCGCCAGCGCTCGGCCGTCTCGCCCGAGTAGTTGGCGGGAATCACCTCGAGCGGAAATACTTCGTCAATCCGCCGCACCACGTCGGCGGAGGGTAATACTTCGTCCATTTGCCAGTGGTTGCTGGCGCCAACGTCCATGAATTCGATGTAGCGGACGATGATGCCGCTGCCACGGAAATGGCGGGCCATCGGCACGATTTCGGCGTCGTTGGTGCCGCGCTTGACCACCATGTTGACCTTTATCGGCGCCAGGCCGACGGCTTGGGCGGTCTCGATGCCGTCCAGAACGTCGCGCACCGCGAAGTCAACGTCGTTCATCTTGCGGAACGTGGCGTCGTCGATGGCGTCCAGGCTCACGCTCACGCGCGACAGGCCGGCATCGCGCAACGACTGCGCCTTGCGCCCCAGCAGCGACGCATTGGTGGTCAGCGTCAGGTCCAGCGGCTTGCCCGAGACGGTCTCGATGCGCGCCAGCATTTCCACGAGTTTTTCGATGTTCTTGCGCAGCAGCGGCTCGCCGCCGGTCAGCCGGATCTTTTCCACGCCCTGCGACACGAACAGGCGCGCGGTGCGTTCGATCTCCTCGAAACTCAGCAACTCGGAATGCGGCAGGAAGGTGTAGTCCTTGTCGAACACCTCCTTGGGCATGCAATACACGCAGCGGAAGTTGCAGCGGTCCGTCACCGAGATACGCAGATCGTGCAGCGGCCGGCCGCGGGTGTCCGCCACGAGGCCCGAGGGTGTGTCGAGGCGGGACGGAATGCTTGGCACCATCGAGCGATAGCGATGGTCGCGCAGGTCGAGGATGGGAATGACGGTGTCGGTCATGGCCTGGGGGTGGCGACGCCGCTCTCCGGCGCGATGTGTGCATCCGGGGCGGTTCTGTCTGCCATTCTAGCCGAGGTGGCTGACGCGCCGGCGGCGACCGTGCACTTCGCAGGGGCACAGTGGGGCGGTGGCGGCGCCAGTACAGCGGTGTGATGCCCGCATCATATGTGGCGCCCCATGAAAAAAGGGACGGCTTCGGCCGTCCCTTTTCCCTTTTGGGCTGCCAGCTTGCGCTGGCCGACCTTACTGCTGTTGCTGCTGCTGGTCGCGCTGAGCGTCAGTTTCGACCATGACCATCGGACCTTCCGGCAGCGGGGGCAGCGGCTTGCGCTCGCGTTGCACACGCGGGGCCGGTGCCACGKTGGCGGCGGCGGCCTGGGCGGATTGCAGCTTGGCGGTGTCCGTGTGCACCCACTGGAGGCCGGCCGAAGCCAGCATCGGCTCGAGGGCATCGGCACGCAGCGGGGCGGCGGCCGGTGCTGCCACCGGGGTCGGCGCGACGGCAGSCGTCGCGATGACCGGCTCGGCAACCGGGGCGGCCACGATCGGGGCTGCCACGACCGGCGCAGCTTCGACCGGCGCCGGTGCCGGGGCTTCCACCGCCGGGGCGGTGTAGACCGGTGCGGGCGTCACGACCGGCGCGGCTTCGGGGGCGCTGACCGGTGCGAACACCGGTTCGGCCACCGGGGCCGGGCTCACGGGCTGGGCCGGTTGGCTCGGTTGGGCGTAGGCGGCCGGTTCCACACGGGCCACGGTTTCCACCGTCTCACGCGTTTCCACGGCTTCGGTGACTTCGGCGACTTCCGCCACGTGGGCCACGCGGGGGACTTCAGCCACTTGGGCCACGGCAACCGGTTCCGGCTGGGCCACGACTTGCGGTGCAGCCTGGGCGGCCACCGGGGCGAATTCCGTCTCGGTCACGCCTGCGGCCACTTCGGCCAGGTTGGACGTGTCGTTGGCGTCGCCATTCTCGCCGTTTTCGCCATCGGCGCCTTGCACACCATCTTCGCGCTCGCGGCGATAGCGGTTACGGCCACGACGGTTACGGCGGCGGCGTTCTTCGCCCTCAGCACCTTCCGTCGCCACGGCTTCCACGCCTTCCGGCAGTTCCGTCGCGGCGGCGGCTGCCACCACGGCCACGGCCGGAGCGGCTTGCGCCGCTTCGAATGCGGTCTGCGGCGCGCCTTCGGCGTTCAGGGCTTCCTCGGTCTCGCGGGTATCGCCACGCTCACGTTGACGTTCGCGTTGACGCTCGCGGCGTTCCTGGTTGCGCTCGCGGCGGTTGCCTTCCTGGCGGGCTTCGCCACCTTCGGGCTGACGGGCGATGGCCGGCGTGGCCTGCTGGCCGTCGCGCGGGGCGCGTGCCGGACGCTCACCACGTTCGGTGCGCTCGGTGCGCTCGGTGCGTTCACCACGCTCAGTCCGCTCGCCACGTTCTGCACGATCCCCGCGTTCCGCGCGCTCACCACGCTCGGCGCCACGTTGTTCACCGCGCTCGCCACGTTCACCGCGTTGGCCACGGCCCTGGCGTTCACCACGCTCGCCGCGTTCACCACGTTGTTCGCGATCACCGCGTTCGCCACGTTCACCGCGTTCGCCACGACCTTGGCCACGGCCTTCGCCGCGACCTTCGCCACGCTGGCCGCGTTCGCGACGACCGTCGCCGCGTGTCTGGGCGTCAGCGGCCGGCTTGGCCGGCTCGGCCACCGGGGCGGCGGCCGGACGTGCGCCGAACAGACCCTTCAGCCAGGCGATGAAACCGCCGGCTGCCACGGGCTGCGTGGCCGGTACCGGCCTTGCCGCAGCGGCTTCCGGGCGCGGAGCGCGCTCGGGGCGGGGCACCGACACCGGGGCCGGCGCGTCGGGCGTAATGCCCTTGACTGCGGCTTCCTGGCGCGGACGYGCATCTTCCTTCTTGCGGCTGCTGTAGCTCGTGTCCGCCTCGAGTTCCTTGGCGGCGGCCTCGGCCATGCGATAGCTGGCCGTGGATTCCTCCAGGCGCGGATCGTCGTGGCGCAGGCGCTCCAGCTTGTAGTGCGGCGTCTCCAGGTGCTTGTTCGGGATCAACAGCACGTTCACCTTGAAGCGCAGCTCGATCAGGTTGATTTCCTGACGCTTTTCGTTCAACAGGAAAGCGGCCACTTCCACCGGCACCTGGCAGTGGATGGCGGCCGTGTTTTCCTTCATCGCCTCTTCCTGGATGATGCGCAGCACCTGCAGGGCGGACGATTCGGTATCGCGGATGTGACCTGTTCCATTGCAACGCGGGCAGGTGATGTGCGAGCCTTCCGACAGCGAAGGACGCAGGCGCTGGCGCGACAGTTCCATCAGGCCGAAGCGGCTGATCTTGCCCATCTGCACGCGGGCGCGGTCGTGGCGCAGGGCGTCCTTCAGGCGCGTTTCCACGTCCTTCTGGGCCTTGCTGGACTCCATGTCGATGAAGTCGATCACGATCAGGCCGCCCAGGTCGCGCAGGCGCAGCTGGCGGGCGATCTCGTCGGCCGCTTCCACGTTCGTGCGCAGCGCCGTTTCCTCGATGTCCGCGCCCTTGGTGGCGCGGGCCGAGTTCACGTCAACGGAAACCAGGGCTTCGGTATGGTCGATCACGATGGCGCCGCCGGACGGCAGCATCACCATGCGGGAATAGGCAGACTCGATCTGGTGTTCGATCTGGAACCGCGAGAACAGGGGCACGTCGTCCCGGTACTTCTTCACGCGGTTCATGTTGTCAGGCATGACCACGCTCATGAAAGCGCGTGCCTGTTCATAGATCTCGTCGGTATCGATCAGGATCTCGCCGATATCGGGCTGGAAATAGTCGCGAATGGCGCGGATGACCAGGCTCGATTCCAGATAGATCAGCAGCGGGGCCTTGTTGTCGCCGGCGGCGCCGTCGATGGCCTTCCACAGCTGCAGCAGGTAGTTCAGGTCCCACTGCAGTTCCTCGGCCGCGCGGCCGATGCCGGCGGTGCGGGCGATGATGCTCATGCCGTCCGGTACGGTCAGCTGGCCCATCGTCTCGCGCAGTTCCTGGCGGTCCTCGCCCTCGATGCGGCGCGATACGCCACCGCCACGCGGGTTGTTCGGCATCAGCACCAGGTAGCGGCCGGCCAGCGAGATAAAGGTGGTCAGGGCGGCGCCCTTGTTGCCGCGCTCTTCCTTCTCGACCTGGACGATCAGTTCCTGGCCTTCGTGCAGGGCGTCCTGGATGCGCGCGTTGCGCACGTCCACGCCGTCCTTGAAGAACGCGCGGGCCACTTCCTTGAACGGCAGGAAGCCGTGGCGCTCTTCGCCGTAGTTGACGAAGCAGGCTTCCAGCGAGGGCTCGATGCGGGTGATGACGCCCTTGTAGATGTTGCCCTTGCGCTGCTCGCGCCCGGCGGTTTCGATGTCGATATCGATCAGTTTCTGACCATCGACGATCGCGACGCGCAATTCTTCCTGTTGCGTCGCGTTGAACAGCATGCGTTTCATCGCAATACCTCATTCCAGTGTCGCGGAAGTCACACGAAAGGTGTCCGCGACGATCCATGGAGCACGCGAGGAAATAGAGCGGGGGCGGGAGAATTGCCGGAGTCGCCGGCGCGCAATACGACGCGGCCGGGCGGGGCGCGGGTGAAAGAGAGAGGCTGTCGACGTCTAGGCAGGCGTCCGCTGGGTCGGGGAGAGCGCCATGGCACTGCTCCTGATACAGCGACTTGCGGCGGATGCCCGGAATGGCCGGGGGCGATGCGGCAACGCACAATGCAAACGGCACTGGCTTCGCGGCATCGCGGCCGGCCGGGAATGGCCAAGACGCGTCAAAGAGCAAGTTTTCCGGACGCGGCAAGCGGGGCCGAATGTCAACCTGACCTGTCTCCTGGCGGGCGCGCCGCTGCTTCTTGGAGTTCTGCGACCGGGCGCCGGTAATACGACTAGCCGATATTGCAGGTCGGTTGGCAGGCTCGCCTGCCGGCCGGCACCGAGTTCCCGGTGCGGGCGGTCTTCTCTCACCGATGTGGATGCCTGTCGGGCATCCACATTGAATTCTGTTCTACCTGGATCACTCTGTTTCCACGTGCCCGCCGTTTCTCGCCGAAGCTGCCTCTGGGCAACTTCCTGCGCGCCGGCGCGGCGCGTGCGTGCTGCTGATTTCCACCATTTGCCCATCTGGCGCCTGCGGGGTACGCAAAATGCGGGAGACGGGCCGGGTTGATGGCAACCCGAAGTGTAAAATGCGTGATCCTGCGCGGATATTGGTGGCAATCCCCATCGGKCTCGCCACCCGCCAGCCCAACGTGGGCCCGCGCCTATATTGCTCACAGAATCGCTTACACAGGTCGTGCGCTGCCGGTCTTTGGCCGGAACAGCCGGGAAATTATATTGAAAATGAATGAGTTACGCCATCAAATTGAAAAGGAGCCGCGCGTCGCGCCCGGCGCGCTCCAGGTGGTGTACGTCACGGTGGACGAAAGTGCCGAGGGCCAGCGCATCGACAACTTCCTGCTGAAGGTCTCCAAGGGTGTGCCCAAGAGCCATATCTACCGGGTATTGCGCTCGGGCGAGGTACGCGTGAACAAGGGCCGGATCGACGCCACTTACCGGCTGAAGCTGGGTGATGTGATCCGGATCCCGCCCATGCGGGTGGCGGAAAAGGCACAGGATGCCGATGCTTTCGTGCCTTCGTCGGAATTCCCGATCCTGTTCGAGGACGCCTGGCTGCTGATTATCGACAAGCCGGCCGGCGTGGCCGTCCATGGCGGCTCGGGCGTGGCCTTCGGGGTGATCGAGCAATTGCGCCGCGCGCGGCCTGAGGCGAAGTTCCTGGAACTGGTGCACCGGCTGGACCGCGAGACGTCCGGCATCCTGATCCTGGCCAAGAAGCGTTCGGCGCTGGTGCACCTGCACGAGCAGATGCGCGGCACGGGCATGGACAAGCGCTACTTCGCGTGCGTGGCCGGCGAATTCCAGAACACGCGGCAGCACGTCAAGCTCTCGCTATATAAATACAGCACGCCCGACGGCGAGCGGCGCGTGCGCGTGCAGGCCGATGGGCTGACCGCGCACACCATCTTCAACAAGGTGGAGGCCTTCCCGGGCTACACCCTGCTCGAGGCCGAACTGAAGACCGGCCGCACGCACCAGATCCGCGTGCACTTGCAGGCGTCCGGCTTCCCGATCGTCGGCGATGAGAAGTACGGYGATTTTGCGCTTAATAAGGCACTTTCGCGCAGCAATGCCAAGCCTGGCATCAAGCGGATGTTCCTGCACGCGCACCGAATGACGCTGGCGCACCCGTCCACGGGCGAGCCGCTGACCGTTTCGGCGCCRTTACCCGCCGAGTGTGTTGATTTTCTGCAACAATTGCGTCAACACCGCGCTGCGGACTGACGCGTCGCATCGCCGCCTCTGCAGCCGCCACACCACTTTCCGCATCGACCAAGGACCTCAATGGCCAGGCAGCGCTTCGACCTGATCGTCTTCGACTGGGATGGAACCCTCATGGATTCCACCCCGACCATCGCCAAATGCATCCAGTTGGCCAGCCGCGACCTGGGCCTGCCCGTGCCGGATGACAGCGCTGCGAGCCACGTGATCGGGCTTGGGCTGAAGGACGCGCTGTCCTATGCCGTGCCCACGCTCGACCCGGCCGACTATCCGCGCCTGGCCGAGCGCTACCGCTACCACTTCCTCACGCGCGATGCGGACCTCGTGCTGTTCGATGGCGTGCGCGAGATGCTCGAGGCCCTGCATGGCGAGCACTACTTCCTCGGCGTGGCCACGGGCAAGACGCGCGTGGGCCTGGAGCGGGCGCTGGCGGCCACCGGCCTCGGCAAGCTGTTCGATGGCACGCGTTGCGCCGACGAGACGTTCTCCAAGCCGCACCCGGCCATGCTGCAGGAACTGACGCGAGAGCTGGGCCAGGACGTGGCGCGCACGGTCATGGTGGGCGATACCACCCATGACCTGCAGATGGCGGTCAACGCCGGCGCGCACGGGCTGGGCGTCTGCTACGGCGCGCATCCGGCCGATTCGCTGCGCGCGATGGCGCCGGTGCACTGCGCCACGTCGATCGCCGATCTCCAGGAATGGCTGCTCACGCATGCCTGAGGCCAGCCTGCCGCCGCACCGCCTGTGCGCCAGCGACGAACTCGTCGATGGCGGCGCCGGCGTGCGGTTCTCGGTGCGCGTGGAAGCGCGCGAGATCGGCGCGTTCGTGGTCCGTTTCGACGGCGTTGCGCATGCCTACCTAAACCAGTGCGCGCACGTGCCGATGGAACTGGACTGGCAGGAGGGGCAGTTTTTCGATAGCGCGGGCCTATACTTGATGTGCGCGACACATGGCGCGGTTTATGCGCCAGACACCGGCCTTTGCGTGGGCGGCCCTTGCCGGGGCGCCGCGCTGGCCAAGCTCCGGACCGAGGAACGTGAGGGTGCTGTCTACTGGCTCCCCGAACCGCCTTTTTACCCGCCCGACGCCACCTGAATGATCCGCCGRGCCGCCGTCTGACTTTATCGAGTCCATCGCATGACAGAACAGCAAAAACCGCCGGTCGAACCGGGTCAAACGCAAGACGAACACGAACAACAGGCCGACGATAGCCAGCGCCTGGAAACGGCCCGGCAGGCCGATTTTCCACTCGAGCACGAGCTGCGCGCTGGGGACGACGCGGCGCGGCGCGAGGCCGACGAGCGCCGCGCGCGGCTGAGCGGGCAGGGCACTGCCGCCCCGGTGGGCGCTGGCAGCGCCACCGGCGGCTGGGAGCGCGACGTGCTGGAGAAGGTGCTGATGGCCACGCTGCGCGAGCAGCGCGCGGCGCGGCGCTGGAAGATCTTCTTCCGGCTGGTCGGGCTGGGCATCCTGGCGCTGATCCTGTACGCGGTGATCGACTTCAAGGGCGATGGTATCGCCAGCACCACGGGGCGCCATACCGCGATGGTGTCGCTGGAAGGCGAGATCGCGGCGGGCACGCCGGCCGGCGCGGAATCGATCAATGCCTCGCTGCAGGCCGCCTTCGCCGATACGAATGCGGCCGGCGTGATCCTCAAGATCAACTCGCCGGGCGGCTCGCCGGTGCAGGCGGGCATCATCAACGACGAGATCAAGCGCCTGCGCACCGTGTATCCGGGCAAGCCGTTCTACGTGGTGGTGGAGGAAATCTGCGCCTCGGGCGGTTACTACGTGGCGGCGGCGGCTGACAAGATCTATGTCGACAAGGCCAGCATCGTCGGCTCGATTGGCGTGCTGATGGATGGCTTCGGCTTCACCGGCCTGATGGAGAAGCTCGGCGTGGAGCGCCGGCTGTACACCGCGGGCGCCAACAAGGGCATGCTCGACCCCTTCTCGCCGCAGGTGCCGCGCCAGAAGGTCTATGCCGAGACCATGCTCAAGGAGATCCACCAGCAGTTCATCGACGTGGTGAAGGAAGGCCGCGGCGACCGGCTGAAGGACGATCCGGACCTGTTCTCGGGCCTGTTCTGGTCCGGCGAGCGCGCCGTGGCGCTGGGTCTGGCCGATGGCGTGGGCAGCACCGACTACGTGGCGCGTGACCTGTTCAAGGCCGAGGATATCGTCGACTACACGGTCAAGGAAAACATCGCCGAGCGCGTGGCCAAGCGGTTCGGCGCGGCCATGGGCAGCGCGGCGATGAAGACCATGATGATGTCGACCGGCGCGCAGTCGCTCCGGTAAGCATGACTAGGCGGCCAGCAGCGAGAAGATCGCCGGCCGCTTTTGCAGGGCAACCCGCTCCGGCCGCCAGGCCGACAGCGGCAGCGTGACGATGGTTTCGGTGGGCAGCGTCAGATCGACGGCCACCGATACCATCGTGGTGCCGGCGCAATGCTGGCGCAGCGCTTCCAGCAACGCGGCGTTGCGGTACGGGGTCTCGATAAAGACCTGCGTCTGGCGCGCCTTGCGCGAATGCGCTTCCAGTTCCCGCAGCTTGCGCGCGCGCTCGTCGGCGTCCACGGGCAGGTAGCCGTTGAACGCGAAGCTCTGGCCGTTCAGCCCGGAGCCCATCACCGCCAGCAGGATCGAACTCGGCCCCACCAGCGGCCGCACCGTCACGCCGCGCGCGTGGGCCAGCCGGACGAGGTCCGCGCCGGGGTCGGCCACGGCCGGCACGCCGGCTTCGGAGAGCAGGCCGCCATCGCGGCCCCCGACGATCGGGTCCAGCAGTGCGGCCAGCGCCTCGGCGCGCGTATTCACGTTCAGTTCGCGGATCTCGATCTGTTGGATCGGGTGCGCCAGCGGGCTGGTTTCGCCCAGCTTCTTCAGAAAGGCGCGCGCCGTCTTGGCGTTCTCGGCCACCAGGTAGTCGAGCCGCGCGGCGATCTGCTGCACGCCGGCGGGGATGACATCGGGCAGCGGATCGAATTCGTCGCGCTTGCCGAGCGTGTTGGGRATCAGGAACAGGGTRCCRGCCATCGTTCAGGCTCCGAAGAACGGGTAGCCGGCGGCGCGCAGCATGCCGGTCAGCGCGATCAGCGGCAGGCCGATCAGCGCGGTGGGGTCGTCCGATTCCACGCGGGCGAGCAAGGCGATGCCCAGCCCCTCGGCCTTGGCGCTGCCGGCGCAGTCGTAGGGGGTCTCCAGGCGCAGGTAGGCGTCGAGTTCGGCATCGGGCAGGTCGCGGAAGGTCGCCCGGGTCTGCACATCGGCCAGTTGGGCTTCGCCGGTGCGGCTGTCGAGCAGGCATAGCGCCGAATGAAATGTGACGGTTCGTCCACGCATCTGCTGCAGCTGGGCCAGCGCCTTCTCGTGGCTGCCGGGTTTGCCGATCTGGGCGCCGTCGAGTGTGCAGACCTGGTCCGAGCCGATAACCAGCGCGCCGGGGTGGCGCGCGGCGATCGCCTCGGCCTTGCGGCGCGAGAGGCGCAGGGCCGTGGCTTCAGGCGCCTCGCCGGCCAGCGGGGTTTCGTCGATGTCCGGCACGGCCACGTCGAACGGAATGCGCAGCCGCGCGAGCAGTTCGCGCCGGTATGGAGAACTCGACCCGAGGATCAGGGGCGGGTGGATAGCGGAGGACGACATATATATAGAGGTAGCGTCGGAAGGAGAGGGGAATGGTCGGTTGTATACTTTGACCGGCTCCCGTTTTTCAGCTTATAATCGCGCGTTTAGCCACACAGGCACATTCGTGCCCGGCCGTGATCGGAAGCCATCGCGGCAGGCGTATCCGCCCTCGATGGCGTGGATCGTCCCAGGTGTGGCAAACAAGGCATTTTTCCAGCGATTCAGCGTACATGAGTCAGCCGACCCAGCCAGCGGCGTCCGCCGCGGCATTCGATCTGCGCGAAACCGATCTGTTCGCCTTCTGCCGCAAGGGTGGCAGCGTGGCGGGCGACGTGGCGACGCGCGATTTGCCGCGCATCTTAGCCGAGACGGCCGCGGATGCGCCAGCATCGGCACCGGACGAGACGTTTCACTACACGCTCACCGGCTTCATGCGCGAGGAAGCTGTGGAAGTTGGCGCAGCGGTGTCGCAGCGGCTGTTCGTCGACGTGACCGTGCAAGGCCGGGTCTGGCTCGATTGCCAGCGCTGCCTGCAGGTCTACCCGGAGCCGATCGACACGTCGATGCGCTTCGAGGTCATGGCCAGCGAAGAAGCGGCGGATTCGGCACCCATGGATGACGACGACGTCGACGTGATCGTCGGGTCGAAGAAGTTTTCGCCGCTGGAACTGATGGAAGACGAGGTGCTGCTGGCGTTGCCGTCGGCACCCAAGCATATGGTCTGTCCGGCCGTGCACGAGTCGCTCGTGACCGGCGCGGACGGTGAGGTGGAGCCTGAGGCTCCGCCCGAAGAGGAAAAGCGGCCATCGCCCTTTGCGGCGCTGGCCGGCCTGAAGACGAAGCACTGACGCCGCAACAGAGCGGCCGGCGCACCCGTCCTCGGGTAGCAGGTCAAGCATCCGGCCGGGCCCCGGCTACGCCTCGCGCAGGATGCGTGTGTTAATATCGGAAAATTCTCGAAGGAGTCATCATGGCAGTTCAACAGAACAAGAAGTCGCCGTCCAAGCGCGGCATGCATCGTTCGCACGACCATCTGTCGGTCGCACCCCTGGCCGTTGAGCCGACCACGGGCGAGACCCACCTGCGTCACCACGTGAGCCCGAACGGCTACTACCGTGGCCGCAAGGTCATCAAGACCAAGAACGACTGACCAGGTCGTCTGGCGTGACCCTGTGTCTCGCTCGCGCACGTTGTCAGGTGTAAAACAGGAAAGCGGCAAGCTCGTTGCCGCTTTTTTGTTGGGCGCTCGGCGCCCACCCGGCAACGTATCCGCGCGTCCGGCTGGTTGCGTCCCCGCAAACCGAGGCGGCGGATGCCGGTGCGCATTCCGTATCTGGAAACAATGACGATCAAGCTCGCTATCGACTGCATGGGCGGCGATCACGGAGTGTCCGTGACCGTGCCGGCGGCGATCAGTTTTCTTTCCCGTCACGATGACGCCGAGATGATCCTCGTCGGCTTGCCCGACGCCATCGGCGCGCAGCTCAAGAAGCTGCATGCCACCGATCATCCGCGCGTCACCGTGGTGGCGGCAACCGAGGTCATCACGATGGATGACCCGGTGGAAGTGGCGCTGCGCAAGAAGAAGGACTCTTCGATGCGCGTGGCGGCCACGCAGGTCAAGGAAGGCCGCGCCGACGCGCTCATCTCCGCCGGCAACACCGGCGCGCTGATGGCCGTGTCGCGCTATGTGCTGAAGACGCTCGAGGGCATCGAGCGGCCAGCCATCGCTACTACCATTCCCAATGAGCAGGGCTGGGGCACCACGGTGCTCGACCTGGGCGCCAACGCCGACTGCGAGCCGGGGCACCTGCTCCAGTTCGCCCGCATGGCGGAGGCCATGGTGTCCGTGGTGGATCACAAGGATCACCCCACGGTGGGCCTGCTCAATATCGGCGAGGAAGTGATCAAGGGCAACGAGGTGGTCAAGGCCGCCGGCGAGTTGCTGCGCGCTTCCGAGCTGAATTTCTACGGCAACGTGGAAGGCAACGACATCTTCAAGGGCACGACGGACATCGTGGTCTGCGACGGCTTCGTCGGCAATGTGGCGCTCAAGAGCACCGAGGGCCTGGCCAAGATGATCGGCGGCATGATCAAGGAAGAGTTCACGCGCTCCTGGTTCACCAAGCTGCTGGCCGCCGTGGCCATGCCCGTGCTGTCGCGCCTGGCGCGCCGGCTGGACCCTGCGCGCTACAACGGCGCCTCGCTGCTGGGCCTGCGCGGGCTGGTGATCAAGAGTCACGGTTCCGCCGACGCCCACTCTTTTGAATGGGCGATCAAACGCGGGTATGATGCGGCCAGAAACGGCGTAATCGAACGTATAGCAAGGGTCTTCGCCAACAAGTCCGGCGCCGCGGCGCCCGCGACCGGCGGCCCGGAGACCGACGCACCGGACCCACATCCCGATACCCATGCCGCCTGAAGCTTCGTGCCCCCTGAGTGGCGGGGGCCGTGGCGGCTGTCCAAGGGCGGCCCGGGTGAGCATCACGATCCGACAGACATGACCAAGTTCGCAAAAATCATCGGTACCGGGAGCTACCTGCCCCCGCGGCGTGTCACCAATCAAGAGCTGGCAGCACAGCTGGCCGAGCGTGGCATCGAAACCAGCGACGAGTGGATCGTCTCGCGCAGCGGCATTTCGGCGCGGCACTGGGCCGAGCCGGACGTCACGGCCAGCGACCTGGCCGTGCAGGCGGCCGAGCAGGCGATCAAGGCGGCCGGCATCGAGCGCCAGGACATCGACCTGATCATCGTGGCCACCTCCACGCCCGACTTCGTGTTCCCGAGCACCGCCTGCCTGGTGCAGCAGAAGCTCGGCATTACGAACCATTGTGCGGCCTTCGACATGCAGGCCGTGTGCTCGGGCTTCGTCTACGCGCTCTCCACGGCGGACAAGTTCATCCGCAGCGGCTCCCACAAGAACGTGCTGGTGATCGGCACCGAAGTGTTCTCCCGCATCCTCGATTTCAACGACCGCACGACCTGCGTGCTGTTCGGCGACGGCGCCGGCGCCGTGGTGCTGACCGCCTCGGACGAGCCGGGCATCCTGTCGTCGGCCATGCATGCCGATGGCAGCCACGTGGACATCCTCTGTGTGCCGGGCAATGTCTCGGGCGGCGCCATCACCGGCAATGCCTTCCTGCACATGGACGGCCAGGCGGTGTTCAAGCTGGCCGTGAACGTGCTGGACAAAGTGGCGCGCGAGGCCATGGCTGCGGCCGAGATCCAGTCGGATGAAATCGACTGGCTGGTGCCGCACCAGGCCAATATCCGCATCATGCAGGGCACGGCGCGCAAGCTGGGCCTGCCGGCCGAGCGGATGATCGCCACGGTGCACGAGCATGGCAATACGTCGGCGGCGTCGATCCCGCTGGCACTCGACGTGGCCGTACGCGACGGCCGCATCCGCCCGGGCCAGACCGTGATGCTGGAAGGCGTTGGCGGCGGCTTCACCTGGGGCGCGGTGCTGCTGCGCATGTAAGATGCGGTCCGGCGCGGCGTGCCTGAGAGGGCGCGTGCGCCCCGACACGCTCGTCTGAATCGTTAAGACTGGATTCCCGATGAAATTCGCATTCGTTTTCCCTGGCCAGGGCTCGCAATCGGTCGGCATGCTCAACGCGTTCGCCGACAACCCGGTGGTCCGCGCCACGCTGGAGGAAGCCTCCACCGCGCTGGGCCAGGACATCGGCCGCCTGATCGCGGAAGGTCCGGCGGAAGAACTGAACCTGACGACCAACACCCAGCCGGTGATGCTGACCGCCGCCGTGGCCGTGTACCGCGCCTGGCTGGACGGCGGCGGCCCGGCCCCGGCCCTGGTGGCTGGCCACAGCCTGGGCGAGTACTCGGCGCTGGTGGCTGCAGGCGTGATCCCGTTCGCCGATGCGGTGCCGCTGGTGCGCTTCCGCGCACAGGCGATGCAGGAAGCCGTGCCGGTGGGCCAGGGCGGCATGGCCGCCATTCTCGGCCTGTCCGATGACGACGTGCGTGCGGCTTGTGCCGAGGCGTCCGTCGCCGGCGTGGTCGAGGCCGTCAACTTCAACGCCCCTTCGCAGGTGGTGATCGCCGGCCACAAGGCCGCCGTGGAAAAGGCCTGCGAGATTGCCAAGGCCAAGGGCGCCAAGCGCGCGCTGCCGCTGCCAGTCTCGGCGCCGTTCCATTCGTCGCTGCTGAAGCCCGCCTCGGACCGCCTCAAGGAGCGCATGGCAGGGCTGGCGTTCTCGGCGCCGTCGATCCCGGTCATCAATAACGTGGACGTGGCCATCGCCAACGACCCGGCCCAGATCAAGGACGCCCTGGTGCGCCAGGCCGCCGCCCCGGTACGCTGGGTAGAGTGCGTGCAGAAGATGGCCGCCGAAGGCGTGACCCATGTGATCGAATGCGGCCCCGGCAAGGTGCTGGCCGGCATGACCAAGCGCATCGACGGCAACCTCGTCGGCGGCGCGATCTTCGACCCCGCATCGCTGCAAGACACGCTGGCGCTGCTGAAGTAAGCCAAGGAGCATCGCAACATGAGCAAGACTCTGGAAAATCAGGTCGCCCTGGTGACGGGTGCGTCGCGCGGCATTGGCCGGGCCATCGCCCTGGAACTGGCGCGTCAGGGCGCCACCGTGATCGGCACCGCCACGAGCGAGTCCGGCGCGGCCGCCATCGGCGAATACCTGACGGCCGAGGGCCTGCAGGGCCGTGGCGTGGTGTTGAATGTGAACGACGCCGTACGCTGCGAAGCCGTGATCGAAGAGATTGTGAAGGCCCACGGCGGCCTGGCCGTGCTGGTGAACAACGCCGGCATTACCCAGGACCAGCTGGCGATGCGCATGAAGGACGATGACTGGACGAGCGTCATCGACACGAATCTGACGGCGGTGTTCCGCCTGTCGCGCGCCGTGCTGCGCCCGATGATGAAGGCCCGTACCGGCCGCATCATCAACATCACCTCKGTGGTGGGCTCCACGGGCAACCCGGGCCAGATGAACTACGCGGCGGCCAAGGCCGGCGTGGAGGGTATGGCCCGSGCGCTGGCGCGCGAGATCGGCAGCCGCAACGTCACCGTGAAYTGCGTGGCGCCGGGCTTCATCGACACCGACATGACCAAGGTCCTGTCGGACGAGCAGCATACGGCGCTCAAGACCCAGATCCCGCTGGGACGACTCGGCCAGCCGGAAGACATCGCGCATGCGGTGGCGTTCCTGGCCGGTCCGCAGGCCGCCTACATCACGGGCACCACGCTGCACGTGAACGGCGGCATGTACATGAATTGATTGCATTACCCGACGTACATTTCGGCGAAGAAGCCGAAAGATGGCGGGCGAAGCAGTTGTTTTTCAAACCGAACGGGCGCGATTCTTGCAATAGATGGCAGGCGGATTTTTTGTGGTCCAAACCTGCTAAAATGCGCCCACTTTTTGTCGAACTTCCCTGGAGGGTTACATGGACAATATCGAACAACGCGTCAAGAAAATCGTGGCTGAACAGCTTGGCGTGGCCGAGGCAGACATCAAGAACGAATCGTCGTTCGTGAACGATCTCGGCGCGGACTCGCTGGACACGGTTGAACTCGTGATGGCGTTGGAAGATGAATTCGGCATGGAAATTCCTGATGAGGAAGCCGAAAAGATCACGACCGTGCAACAGGCCATCGACTACGCYACCGCGCACGTCAAGGCCTAAGCCGTCGTCTTCGTATTCCGAGCCACAGAAGGCACAAGGGTGGGGCCGTCACGGTCCTGTCCGGTTGTTTTCTGTGGCTTTCGTCTGTTCGAAGAAGCAGAATCGGAATGATCTCAAACCGTATTGCGCGCCGCATGCAATGACTAACGGCCCGATCGGCGAGATCCTGAATCAATCCAATTCCGCTTCACGCACTCGTAGGAAATCATAGTGAGCCGTCGTCGCGTCGTCGTCACTGGGCTTGGCCTTGTGTCTCCGGTCGGAAACACGGTTGCCGAAGGCTGGGCCAACCTGGTTGCCGGCAAGTCCGGCATCGCCACCATTACCAAATTCGATCACTCCGCGCTCGCCGTGCATTTTGCTGGCGAAGTGAAGGGTTTCAACGTCGAGGAATATGTTCCGGCGAAGGAAGCYCCCCGTATGGATACGTTTATCCATTTCGGTATCGCGGCGGGTACCCAGGCGCTGAAGGATAGCGGCCTGGAAGTGACCGAGGAAAACGCCGAGCGCATCGGCGTGCTGGTTGGCTCCGGCATCGGCGGACTGCCGATGATCGAAGATACGCAGATGGAGCTGGCCAATCGCGGCCCGCGCCGGATTTCGCCGTTCTTCGTTCCGGGCTCGATCATCAACATGATCTCGGGCCATTTGTCGATCTACCACGGCCTGAAGGGCCCGAACCTCGCGGCCGTGACGGCCTGCACGACCGGCCTGCACAGCATCGGCCTGGCCGCCCGCCTGATCCAGGCTGGCGACGCCGACGCGATGCTGGCCGGCGGTGCGGAGTCGACGGTTTCGCCGCTGGGCATTGGCGGCTTTGCCGCGGCCCGCGCGCTGTCCACCCGCAACGACGACCCGGCTACGGCCTCGCGTCCGTGGGACAAGGACCGCGACGGTTTCGTGCTGGGCGAGGGTGCCGGCGTGATGATGCTCGAGGAGTACGAGTCGGCCAAGGCACGTGGCGCCAGGATCTATGCGGAGCTGATCGGCTTCGGCATGAGCGGCGACGCGTTCCACATGACCGCCCCGAACACCGACGGCCCGCGCCGTTGCATGGTGGCCGCGCTGAAGAACGCCGGCGTCAATGCCGACGAAGTGCAGTATCTGAACGCGCACGGCACGTCCACGCCGCTGGGCGACAAGAACGAGTCCGACGCCGTGAAGCTGGCCTTCGGCGAACACGCCTACAAGATGGTGGTCAATTCGACGAAGTCGATGACCGGTCACCTTTTGGGCGGTGCCGGTGGCCTCGAGTCGGTCTTCACCGTGCTGGCGATCCACAACCAGCTTTCGCCGCCGACGATCAACATCTTCAATCAGGATCCGGAATGCGATCTTGACTACGTGGCGAATACGGCACGTGAGATGAAGATCGACGTGGCCGTGAAGAACAACTTCGGTTTTGGCGGCACCAACGGTACGCTTGTTTTCCGCCGCGTCTGACCGCGACGGGTATCACGGGGCTCGCCACGGCGAGCCCCGCTTCATTTCGGCATGCGGAACCAAACATGCGGACGGGCGGTCACAGAATGCGCTTCGCGACACCCGGTGGGTCCCGATTCGTAGGTAAAATACAACGTTTGTCGTGACGACAAAACCAAGAGATACACTGCAGGTGAACCATTCGTGAGCGAACGCGAAGCCGATCAGCTTCTAGTTGAACGCGTCCAGCAGGGCGACAAACGAGCCTTTGAGTTGCTGGTGGCCAAATACCACCGCAAGATCATCCGGCTCATTTCGCGCCTTGTCCGCGATCCCGCTGAAGTGGAGGATGTGGCGCAGGATGCCTTTATCAAGGCATACCGCGCGCTTCCCCAGTTCCGGGGCGAATCCGCCTTCTACACGTGGCTGTACCGCATCGCCGTCAACACCGCCAAGAACTACCTGGCCACGCAGGGCCGCCGCCCGGAGGCGTCCAGCGATATTGACGCCGAAGAGGCTGAAACTTTTGCAGACGGCGAGCAACTAAGGGATATCAATACGCCGGAGTCCATGCTCCACACGCGTCAGGTGGCCGAGACGGTCAACCGCGCGATGGAGGCGCTGCCGGAGGAATTGCGTACCGCCATCACCCTGCGCGAAATCGAGGGCCTCAGCTATGAGGAAATCGCCGAAGCCATGGGTTGCCCGATCGGCACCGTGCGGTCACGGATCTTCCGCGCCCGCGAGGCGATTGCCGACAAGTTGCGCCCCCTGCTGGGAACAGCCGAGGGCAAGCGGTGGTAGAGGTAGCAAGTTGAAGAATGTCGTGCAGCCAGCGTTGCAGCCAATTCCTGCATCGATAAACGACAAGCAGCAGTACGGGATTTATCGGTGTTCAATGGAATTTCTTGGGGTGGGAAATGGGTCAGGCTCATAAGCAGTCGGTTCATGTAGTGGAAGCATCGGAGCAAATCTCCGTTTTGATGGATGGCGAGCTGGCGCCGAACGAAGTGGACGCCGTGCTGGGTCTCGCGAAGAGCGACACCGGCATGACGGACTGGACCGTCTACCAGCTGATCGGTGACACGCTGCGTTCGGAAGAGCTGACGCACGCTGGATCGACCGATGCGTTTCTTTCCCGATTCTCCGCACGCCTGGAAGCCGAGCCCCATGTGCTCGTGCCCGCCGTGGCTGCCGCTGGCCGTCAACGCCTGCTGGTGCGCCCGTCGTGGGTGCGCCGCGTGATGCCGGGCACGGCCATCGCCGCCGCTGTGGCGGCCGTGAGCTGGGTTGTGGTGCCGCAGATGCGTGGTCCGGGTGATATCGGTACGCCCGATGCCGTCGTGGCCCGCGTCGAGCAATCCGCCACGCCGGCCAAGGCCGGTTCGATCGTGACCGTGGCTGCTGACAGCGCCCAGATGATTCGCGATCCGCGCCTTGACGAATACCTGCGTGCCCATCGCACGTCGGTCGCGACCGAAGCCTTTGTGCCGACCATGCGCACAGTGGCGAATGGCGCAAACTTCTCACAGGAAAATTCGCAGGAATAATGCCGGACATGCATAAAGGAATGTCGCTCGCCGACGTAGCGGGCGTACACAGAAGGAAGGGCCTGCGCAGGTCCTTTTTTCTGGCCTTGTGTCTGACCGCTGCCGCCGCAACGGCGCAGCCGTCTGACAATACGCTGAACCGACGCGACGCCACGGCGTGGCTCAACAAGATCCACCGTGCCGCCCAGCGCGAGAATTATGTCGGCACGCTGATCTATCAGCGGGGCAGCGTCATGCATGCGTCGCGAATCCAGCATTACAGCGATCTCGTCCACAACGAGTACGAACGCCTGGAAACGCTCGACGGCAAACCGCGCGAGGTGCTGCGCCAGAACGACGTCGTGCACAGCCTGATTCCGGAAGCCAAGCTCGTGGTCGTGGAGAAACAGGAGGCGAAGGACCGCTTCCCGGCGCTGCTCGCCACCAACAAGAGCGATGTGCTCGAGCTGTACGACATGCGCAAGCTGCCCGGCGAGCGCGTGGCGGGCGTCGAGTGCGAGGTGTTCTCGCTCGAACCGCACGACGCCGCGCGCTACGCGGTGCGCCTGTGGGCCGACAAGGGCTCGGGTCTGCTGATGCGCGCCCAGACCATCGGCGAGGGCGGCAAGGTGCTCGAGCAGGTGGCGTTCTCGCAGGTCGATATCGGCGTGCCGTCGGACAAGCAACGCATCCTGTCCGCCATCAAGAGTTCGCAGTCGTGGAACCGCTACGAAGTCACCTACCAGCCGGCCAATGTGGCCGACGAGGGGTGGATCATCGGTTCGCCGCTCAAGGGTTTCCAGAAGATCCGCGAAGTGCGCCGCCCGCTGGGCGATTTGCGCCCGCCCGCCCAGGGCAGCAAGCCGGGGCAGGTCTTCGAGGTGCTTCAGATCGTCTACAGCGACGGTCTGACCGGGTTGTCGATCTTTATCGAACCCGTATCGGAACAACGCGCACGCCGAGAAGGCGTGGCTTCGCTCGGCGCCACGCAGGTCGTGGTGCGCCGCGTGGCTGACTACTGGATCACGGTGGTGGGCGAGGTGCCGGCCGCCACGGTCAGGCAGTTCGCCGCCGGCGTGGAGTACCGCCCGCCCAAGACGGTACACTGAGCGCATGAGCGCGCTGGCGCCGGGGCAGCGAACCCCGGGCCGGCCGCTTGGTGCAGGCCAGTAGCGCTTGAAGTTCCGCCTTGCGGGGTCGATCGGCTCCGACGTCCGGCAAGGCATCCGTTTCTCGCTGATCTCCCGGGAGTTGTCGATGATTTCCAAATCCCCAGCCCTGGTGCGAACCATGGTCATGGCTGCCATGCTCGTGCTGGGTCCGGCTGTTGCCCAGGTGGGGCATGCCCAGGCGGCTGCCTCGAACTACAACCTGCCCGATTTCACCGACCTGGTGGAGAAGGCCAGCCCGGCCGTCGTCAACATCCGGACCACCGAGCGCATCCGCTCGCGTGGTGGCAATTCGCCCGAAGACGACGAGATGGCCGAGTTCTTCCGYCGCTTCTTCGGCGTGCCGATGCCGGGCGCACCGGGTGGGCCGACCCCGCCGCGCCGTGGCCAGCCGCCGCAGGGCGAGGAACAGAGCCGTGGCGTAGGGTCCGGCTTCATCATCAGCCAGGATGGCTACGTGATGACCAACGCCCACGTGGTGGCGGACGCCGAGACCATCTATGTGACGCTCCCCGACAAGCGCGAATTCAAGGCCAAGCTGATCGGCTCCGACCGCCGCACCGACGTGGCCCTGATCAAGGTGGAAGCGAACAACCTGCCGCGGCTGCCGCTTGGCGATTCGGACAAGATCCGCCCGGGTGAGTGGGTGCTCGCCATCGGCTCGCCGTTCGGGCTCGACAACAGCGTGACCGCCGGTATCGTTTCGGCCAAGGGCCGCGACACGGGCGACTACCTGCCGTTCATCCAGACCGACGTGGCCGTGAACCCCGGTAATTCGGGCGGGCCGCTGATCAATCTGCGCGGCGAAGTGATCGGCATCAATTCGCAGATCTATAGCCGTAGCGGCGGCTACATGGGCATTTCGTTCGCGATTCCGATCGACGAAGCGATGCGCGTGTCAGAGCAGCTTAAGTCGTCCGGCAAGGTGACCCGTGGCCGGATCGCCGTRGCCATCGGCGATGTGACCAAGGAAGTGGCGGACTCGCTGGGCCTGGGCCGTGCGCGTGGCGCACTGGTCGGCAGCGTGGAGCCGGGCGGACCGGCCGAGAAGGCTGGCATTGAGGCGGGCGACATCATCCTGAAGTTCAACGGCCGCGACATCGAAAAGGCGTCGGACCTGCCGCGCATGGTCGGCGACACCAAGCCGGGCACCCGTGTGCCGCTGCAGGTGTGGCGCAAGGGGCAGACGCGTGACGTTTCCGTGACGGTGACCGAACTCGAGCCGGACAATGCCCGTGCCGTGGCGCGCCGGGGCGACAAGCGGGGCGGTAGCGCGGACGAAGCCGCGCCGGCCGCCAAGCCGAACGCGCTGGGGATGATCGTCACCGACATAGCCGAGACCAAGCTCAAGGAGCTGAAGATCAAGTCCGGCGTGGAAGTGGAGGCGGCAGACGGCCCGGCGGCACGTGCCGGCATCCGTCCGGGCGATATCATCCTGCGCCTGGGCGACGCCGACGTGACCAACGCGCGCCAGTTCAACGACATGGTGAAGGCGCTGGACAAGAACAAGATGGCGGCCGTGTTCGTGCGCCGTGGCGACGCTACCCAGGTGCTGACGCTGCGCCCGAGTCAGGCGCGGTAAGACGGTCCGGGGGAGTCCCCTGGCCAGAACCACCCATCGCGCCGGACTCGATGTCCGGCGCGATGTGTTTTCAGGTGCGCGATACGCCATTTTCGGGCGCCTGCACGGAAAGTGCCGATCACGGTTCCGACACCATTTACCGCGCCGGAAGTCCTTGAAAATCCGGTAAAATCGCGGATTGGCGCACGCATTGCGCCCCACCTTATTTATGCTCCCGCGCCCCCGTCCCACCTGGCGCGCCGGCGCTCCCCAGAACGCTAGATGGACCACATTCGTAATTTCTCGATCATTGCCCACATCGACCATGGGAAATCGACCCTGGCCGACCGAATCATTCAACGGTGTGGCGGGCTGTCCGATCGCGAGATGGAAGCGCAGGTGCTCGACTCGATGGACATCGAGAAGGAGCGCGGCATCACCATCAAGGCCCAGACCGCGGCGCTTAGCTACAAGGCGCGCGATGGCCAGGTCTACAACCTCAACCTGATCGACACCCCGGGGCACGTGGACTTCAGCTACGAAGTCAGCCGCTCGCTGTCCGCCTGCGAAGGCGCGCTGCTGGTGGTGGATGCCTCGCAGGGCGTGGAAGCCCAGACTGTGGCCAACTGCTACACGGCCATCGAACTGGGCGTGGAAGTGGTGCCCGTGCTCAACAAGATCGACCTGCCGCAGGCGGACCCCGCCAATGCGATCCAGGAAATCGAGGACGTGATCGGCATTGACGCCCACGACGCCACGCCGTGCTCGGCCAAGACCGGCCAGGGCGTGGAAGACGTGATCGAGGCGATGATTGCCAAGGTGCCGCCGCCCAAGGGCGACCCCGCGGCCCCGCTGCAGGCGCTGATCATCGACTCCTGGTTCGACAATTACGTCGGCGTGGTCATGCTGGTGCGCGTGGTCAATGGGACGCTGCGCCCGAAGGACAAGGTCCTGCTGATGGCCACGGGCGCGCAGCATCTGGTGGAGCAGGTGGGCGTGTTCTCGCCGAAGTCGATGCCGCGCGAGTCGCTCTCTGCGGGGCAGGTRGGCTTCGTGATCGCGGGCATCAAGGAACTGAAGGCGGCCAAGGTGGGCGATACCATTACCACCATGGCGCGCAAGGCGACCGAGCCGCTGCCGGGCTTCAAGGAAGTCAAGCCACAGGTGTTCGCCGGCCTGTATCCGGTGGAATCGAACCAGTACGAGGCGTTGCGCGAATCGCTCGAGAAGCTGCGCCTGAACGACGCCTCGCTGCAATACGAGCCGGAAGTGTCCCAGGCGCTGGGCTTCGGCTTCCGCTGCGGCTTCCTGGGCCTGCTGCACATGGAAATCGTGCAGGAACGCCTCGAGCGCGAGTTCGACATGGACCTGATCACCACCGCGCCGACGGTGGTCTACCAGGTGCAGATGCGCGACGGCACGGTGCTGACCGTGGAAAATCCGGCCAAGATGCCCGATCCGAGTCGGATCGAGGCGATCCTGGAACCGATCGTCACGGTCAACCTGTACATGCCGCAGGACTACGTTGGCTCCGTGATCACGCTCTGCACGCAGAAGCGCGGCTCGCAGATCAACATGAGCTACCACGGCAAGCAGGTGCAGCTGACCTACGAGATCCCGATGGCCGAGATCGTGATGGACTTCTTCGATCGGCTGAAGTCGGTGTCGCGCGGCTATGCGTCGATGGATTACGAGTTCAAGGAATATCGCCCATCGGACGTGGTGAAGGTGGACATCCTGATCAACAGCGACAAGGTCGACGCGCTGTCCGTGATCGTGCACCGCTCGAACTCGCAATATCGCGGGCGCGAGGTGGCTGCCAAGATGCGCGAAATCATCCCGCGCCAGATGTACGACGTGGCTATCCAGGCGGCGATCGGGGCGAACATCATCGCCCGCGAGAACGTGAAGGCGCTGCGCAAGAACGTGCTGGCCAAGTGCTACGGCGGCGACATCTCGCGGAAGAAGAAGCTGCTGGAGAAGCAGAAGGCGGGCAAGAAGCGCATGAAGCAGGTGGGCACCGTGGAGATCCCGCAGGAGGCTTTCCTGGCGATCCTGCAGGTGGACGACAAGTAAGCCGCAGGCCAGCGCCAAGTCCGCTGGCTGGGTGACAAGACGATCTTCTAAAAAATCAACGCCAAGCCGTCATGAATTTTGCACTGATCCTTTTTGTGCTGGTGGTCATTACAGGCATTGCCTGGGTTGCCGACAAGCTGGTCTTCGAGCGCCAGCGCCGTAGCGTGGCGCATCTGGCCCTGGCCGAGTTCGACGCGCGCCGCGGCGACATGCAGGCGGTGCACGGTAGCACCGAGCTGGACGCCTCGCGCGCCCGGCTGGCCGAGGAAAAGCTGCGCCAGCCGTGGTGGCTCGAGTACTCGGCGAGCTTCTTCCCGGTCATCCTGGCGGTGTTCGTGCTTCGTTCCTTCGTGGTGGAGCCCTTCAAGATCCCGTCCGGCTCGATGATCCCGACGCTGCTGATCGGCGACTTCATCCTCGTCAACAAGTACGACTACGGCATCCGCCTGCCGGTGGTGAACAAGAAGGTCCTCGACGTTGGCACGCCGCAGCGCGGTGACGTGATGGTGTTCCGCTACCCGAAGGACGAGTCGCTCGACTACATCAAGCGCGTGGTAGGGGTGCCCGGCGACATGGTGCGCTACGAGAACAAGAAGCTGACCGTGAACGGCAAGCCGGCCGAGTACAGCGCCTTGCCCGACTACCTCGACGAGGAGCGGCTGTCCTATTCGAAGCATTTCACCGAGACGCTGCCGGGCGGCGTGGCGCATGGCATCCTGAACGATGCCGACCGTCCGGCGTTCGTGGCGGGCGCGGATCCCGATTTCCCGTTCCGCGAGAACTGCACTTACAATCAGCAGGGGCTGACGTGTAAAGTGCCGGAAGGGCACTATTTCGTCATGGGCGACAACCGTGACAACAGCCTGGATTCACGTTACTGGGGCTTCGTCCCGGACAAGAACGTCGTAGGCAAGGCGTTCGTGATCTGGATGAACCTCGGCAATTTTGGGCGCGTGGGGTCGTTCAAGTAACGGTCGGACGCCTCGCGCAGCGCAAATACACTCAAAAAACGAGGGAAGCGCAAAATGGGTCAGAAGTTGGGTTTTTCGGGGAAGAGGGGAAATATCCGCGTGGGTGTGCTTGAAAGATCACGTGGATTTTCGTTGGGGTCGTTGCTGATCGTCATCATTATCGTGATTGCGGTGGTGCTGCCGGCGGTAAAGGCGATTCCCAGCATGCTCGAATACTTCTCGGTCAAGCGGGCAGTGAATTACGCGAAGGATCGGTCGGTCAACCGCAAGGATGTGGCGGCCAACTTCGACAAGCAGGCCCAGATCGATCGCATCGAGGCGCTCAAGGGCGACGATCTCGACGTGATCGAGGACGAAGCCGGCAGGATACGCAGCATTGGTTTTTCGTACCGGACCGAGATTCCCGTCTATGGTCCGATGAGTCTATTGATTACCTATTCGGGAACGCAGTAACGACATGATCCTCGACGCCTTGCAGCAACGTCTCGGCTACCGATTCAGCAAGCCCGAATTGCTGCAGCAGGCGCTCACCCATCGCAGTCATAGCGCCCATCACAACGAGCGCCTGGAATTTCTGGGCGACTCGGTGCTGAACTGCGCCGTGGCCGACATGCTCTACGGCATGTTCGGCAAGCTCGATGAGGGCGATCTTTCCCGCGTGCGCGCCAACCTGGTCAAGCAGCAGGCGCTGTACGAGATCGCCCAGATGCTCCAGCTCTCCGACGCCCTGCGCCTGGGCGAGGGCGAGTTGAAGAGCGGCGGCTTCCGCCGTCCGTCGATTCTGGCGGATGCGCTGGAGGCCATTGTCGGCGCAGTGTTCCTCGATGCCGGCTTTGACGCCGCGCGGGCGCTGATCCGCAAGCTGTATATCCCCATTCTGGAGCAGGTGGACCCCCGTACGCTGGGGAAGGACGCCAAGACCCTGCTCCAGGAGTATCTGCAGGGCCACAAGATCGCCCTGCCGCAGTACAACGTCATCGCCACACACGGTGCCGCACACAGCCAGCAGTTTGAAGTCGAATGCACCGTGCCTAAACTGGAGGTGCGCGTGTTCGGCACCGGCGCCTCGCGCCGTGCGGCCGAGCAGGCGGCGGCCAAGCTCGCGCTGGATGAGGTGCAGAAGCTCGTGCCCCAGCTGCTCAAGCGCAGCCGGGCCGAGCGCACGGGCAAGACCCGCAAGCAGCCGGTGCCACCGGATCCCCAGTTGTCTCTCAGGTTGAAGGAATGACCGAATCTACCCCTCCGCAGCAGGACGCCCAGGCACCCTCGGATGCCAAGGCGTTCCGCTGCGGCACGGTGGCCATTGTTGGCCGCCCCAACGTGGGCAAGTCCACGTTGATGAATGCACTTGTCGGCCAGAAGGTCAGCATCACGTCCCGCAAGGCGCAA
The DNA here is from genome assembly GCF_052114485.1 of Cupriavidus sp. KB_39. Lineage (NCBI taxonomy): Bacteria > Pseudomonadati > Pseudomonadota > Betaproteobacteria > Burkholderiales > Burkholderiaceae > Cupriavidus > Cupriavidus sp. KB_39. The sequence goes on along the minus strand of NZ_JBFREV010000004.1, from coordinate 178,556 downwards.
ACCACGCGCCATCGCATCGTCGGTATCCAGACCACCGATGACGCGCAGTTCGTTTTCGTCGATACGCCAGGCTTCCAGACCCGCCACGCCAGCGCGCTGAACCGCTCGCTGAACCGCGCAGTCACGTCCACGCTGTCTACGGTGGATCTGGTGCTGTTCGTCGTGGAAGCCGGCTATTTCAGCGCCGATGACGAGAAGGTGCTGTCGTTGCTGCCGAAGAACGTGCCGGTGCTACTGGTCACCAACAAGCTCGATCGCCTGGGCGAGAACCGCGCCGAGGTGATGATGCCGTTCCTGGAAAAGATGGGACAGCTGTTCCCGTTCCGGGAAGTGGTGCCGATGTCGGCGAAGACGCACGATCACATCACGCGGCTGCTGGCCATCATCCGTCCGTACCTGCTCGAAGGCGAGCCGATGTACGACGCCGATGCGATGACCGACCGCAGCGAGCGCTTCCTGGCCTCGGAAATCATCCGCGAGAAGGTCTTCCGCTGGACTGGCGATGAGCTGCCGTACACGAGCACCGTGATCATCGACAAGTTCGAGACCGAAGGCCGGCTGCGCCGCGTGTTTGCGACGATCCTGGTCGAGCGCGACGCGCACAAGGCCATGATCATCGGCAACAAGGGTGCCAAGCTCAAGCAGATCTCCACCGAGGCGCGCCTCGACATGGAGAAGCTGTTCGACGGCAAGGTCTACCTGGAGATGTGGATCAAGGTCAAGAGCGGCTGGGCCGACAACGAAGCCGGACTGCGGGCCTACGGCTACGAGTGAGCAAGATGCCTGACGCGCCCCGAGCCGCGCCCAGGCGCGCGCGGAGCGCCGATCCCATCGCCGAGGAGGCCGCCGAACTGCTGGARGTGCAGGGCGGTACCGGGCTGTCCCCGGCCGTGGCCGCCGGCCGCGAGATGATGGACCGGGCCATGCGGATCGTGCCCGCGCGCACCGAGCTRCGCGTGACCAACGAGTCCGGCTTCGTGCTCCACGCCTATCCCTATCGTGAGACCAGTCTCATTCTGGACGTCTTCACGCGCGACCACGGCCGCATGGCCATGGTGGCGAAGGGCGCCAAGCGGCCGCATTCGGCGCTGCGCTCGGTGCTTCAGCACTTCCATCCGATTTCGCTCTCCTGGACCGGCCGCGGCGAGGTCAAGACGCTGACTAAGGCCGAATACATGGGCGGCATGCTTCCGCTGGCCGGCGATGCGCTGCTATCGGGCTTCTATCTCAACGAATTGCTATTGCGCTTCTGCCCGCGCGAGGATGCACATCCGGCGCTGTTCAAGCACTACATGATCACGCTGACGCGGCTCGCGCATGGTGAGCCGGCCAGTCTGGTGCTACGCAGCTTCGAGCGCGTGTTGCTGCAGGAGACCGGGTTCGCGGTGGCGTTCGACCAGTGCGTGAGCACCGGGGAGCCGGTGCAACCGGGCCTCGACTACGTGTATCACCCCGAACGCGGCGTGCGCCGCGCGCAGCCGAGCGATCCGTCGAGTTGGCCCGTGGTGTCCGGCCAGACCTTGCTGGACATGGGGCGGGACGACTACGGCCGCGCCCAGACCGCCACACAAAGCCGCGCCCTGATGCGTTTCCTGCTGCATTATTATCTGCAGGGTGCGCCGCTGAAAACGCGGCAAATCCTTATCGACCTGCAATTTCTGTAAAGCCATGATTTTTCACGCGAATCCCGGCGTCATCGACCTTGGCGTCAACATCGACCACGTGGCCACGCTGCGGAATGCGCGCGGCACCGCCTACCCTGACCCGATCGAGGCCGCCCTCCAGGCGGAAATCGCCGGCGCAGACGTGATTACGCTGCACCTGCGCGAGGATCGCCGCCATATCCGCGACGCGGACGTGCGCGCACTGCGCCCGAAGCTCGCCACCCGGATGAACCTGGAGTGCGCAATCACACGCGAAATGCTCGATATCGCCTGCGAAATCCGTCCGCAGGACGTCTGCCTCGTACCTGAGAAGCGCGAGGAAGTGACTACCGAAGGCGGTCTCGACGTCGCCGGCCATTTCGAGCAGGTCAGCGCTGCCTGCCGGCAACTGGCGGATGCGGGCATCCGCGTCTCGCTGTTTATCGATCCTGATCCGGACCAGATCGCGGCCGCGGCCGCGTGCAAGGCGCCGGTCATCGAGATCCACACCGGCCGCTACGCCGACGCCCATACGCCCGAGGAGCAGGCGGCGGAATTTCGTCGTGTGTCCGAAGGCGTGGACGCAGGCATCCGCCAGGGCCTCGTCGTCAATGCCGGCCACGGCCTGCATTACACCAATGTGCAACAGATCGCGGCACTGCCCGGCATCAAGGAGCTGAACATCGGCCATGCGATCGTTGCGCATGCGGTGTTCGTCGGTTGGCAGAACGCGGTGCGCGAGATGAAGGCCATCATGGTGGCCGCGCGCCTGGGCACCCGCTATCCCGTGCCGGGACAGGCGGCGTGATCTACGGCATCGGCACCGACATYATCCAGATCGATCGCGTGCAGGGCGTGATGGAGCGCACGCGCGGCCGTTTCGCGGAGAAGGTGCTCGGCCCGCGTGAGCTGAAGGTCTATCACGCGCGCAAGGCGCGCTCGGAGAAGCGCGGGCTGGCCTTCCTGGCCACGCGCTTCGCGGCCAAGGAGGCGTTCTCGAAGGCCATCGGCCTGGGGATGCGCTGGCCGATGACGTGGCGCGCCATGGAACTGCTGAACCTGCCGTCGGGCGAGCCCACGCCGCAATGCACCGGTGAGCTGGCCGACTGGGTGCAGGAACGCGGGCTGACCATCCGGGTCAGTGTCAGTGACGAACACGAGTACGCGGTGGCGTTCGCCATCGCGGAGCGGGGCGGCCAGCCGGCCGACACCGCATCCTGAACCTACGCAGCCTGAACTCAAGATATTCCTATGATCAAGAAAGTTTCCGGCAAGCATCCGGGCCCGGTGGTGCTCGACGTGGTTGGCAAGCAGCTCGACGCCGAGGACATGCGTCGCATCGCCCATCCGCTGACGGGCGGCGTGATCCTGTTCGCACGGAATTTCGAGTCGCGCGCCCAGTTGACCGCGTTGACGCGGGCGATTCGCGCGGTGCGCGAGGACGTGCTGATCTGCATCGATCATGAAGGCGGCCGCGTGCAGCGCGCCAAGACCGATGGCTTCACGCACCTGCCGGCGATGGCAAAACTCGGCGAATTGTGGGATCGCGATGTGATGACGGCCACCAAGGTCGCCATCGCGTGCGGCTACGTGCTGGCCGCCGAACTGCGCGCGTGCGACATCGACCTGAGCTTCACGCCGGTGCTCGATCTCGACCATGGCCGCAGCGCCGTGATCGGCGACCGCGCGTTCCACGCCGATCCACGCGTGGTGACGATGCTGGCCAACCATCTCACGCACGGCCTGCTGCTGGCTGGCATGAGCAACTGCGGCAAGCATTTCCCGGGTCATGGCTTCGTCGAGGCTGATTCGCACGTGGCCGTGCCGGTCGACGAGCGTGACGTCGAAGAGATTCTGGCCCTCGACGCGCGTCCGTATGACTGGATGGGCAATGCGCTGGCGTCCGTGATGCCCGCGCACGTGATCTATCCGAAGGTCGACCCGAACCCGGCCGGCTTCTCGCCGTTCTGGCTTCAGGATGTACTGCGTACGCGACTCGGCTTCGAGGGCGTGATCTTCAGCGACGACCTGAGCATGGAAGGCGCCAGCGTGGCCGGCACGGTGACCCAGGGCGCGCGAGCCGCGCTCGATGCGGGSTGCGACATGGTGCTGATCTGCAACCATCCGGAGCGCGCCGACCAGTTGCTGAAGGAACTGGACGATCTGAAGGGCGACAAGGTGTCGCAACGCCGCATCCGCAAGCTGTTCGGTCGCAAGCGTCCGCTGGACTGGAACAAACTGCAACAGGATGCCGACTATCGTGCCGCACTGCGCCTGCTGCGCGAGCATGACCTGATCGCCTGACACGTCGACGTCGGCGGGCAAAAACAAAAAGGGCAGCCGAAGCTGCCCTTTTTGCTGTCTCGCGGCGACGCCTTAGTTGGCGCGGCTGCGGTATTCGCCGGTACGCGTGTCGATTTCGATCTTGTCACCGATGTTGCAGAACAGCGGCACTTGCAGCTCGAACCCGGTGTTGATCTTGGCGCCCTTGAGCACCTTGCCCGACGACGTGTCGCCCTTGACGGCCGGTTCCGTGTAGATGATCTCGCGGACCAGCGTGGTCGGCATGTCCACCGAGATGGCCTTCTCGTTGTAGAACACCACTTCCACGTTCATGCCGTCTTCGAGGTAGTTCAGCGCGTCGCCCATGCTGTCCTGCTCGACTTCGAACTGGTTGTAGTCCGTGTCCATGAACACGTACATCGGGTCGGCGAAGTACGAGTAGGTGCATTCGCGGCGATCCAGCATCACCACTTCGAACTTGTCGTCAGCCTTGAACACCGACTCGCCCGGGGCGTCCGTCAGCAGGTTCTTGTACTTCATCTTGACGACGGCGGCGTTACGGCCCGACTTGTTGTACTCGGCCTTCTGCACGACCATCGGGTCGGAACCGATCATGAACACGTTGCCGACGCGGAGTTCTTGTGCGATCTTCATCTGAACTATCTTCCTGAAAAAAGTAATCCGGGGCGCTCATGACCCCGATTCGCGATATGCGGTATGGCGAAGGCGCGCGGCCGGCAGTTGCTCTTTTTGGCTCGCCATCATCAAAATCAACCYGTTATTTTACCCGATTTTCGCAAAAGRCCACCAGATTTGCCGCGAGGTCGCCCAAGTGCTGCAATTGCCGCTGCCAGCGGTCCATGGCCGTAGCGAGAGCRGGCAATTGTGCGTGGAACTGCGCCCAGTCGGGCGCGTGCGGGGTGGCGCCATGGCCGTTCCAGGCATGGCAAAAGGCGGTCATGGCCTGGGCAGCCTCCGACGAAACGCCGCACCGGCTGAATCGCTCGAGCCACGCATCGAGCTTCACATGGTGCGCCACGTCGTCCTGCGGGTAGATGTGCCAGACCATGGGCCGCGCGGCCCAGTGCGCGCGCACGCAGGAATCCTCGCCACGCACGAAGTTCACGTCGCAGGCCCAGAGCAGTTCGTCGTAGTTTTCCTGCCTCACGAACGGAATCACCTGGAGGGTCAGGTTGCCTTGCGTCAGCGAGGTGCCGGGGGCCACCTGCTCCGCCGGGGCGCCGAACCACGCGGCCGCCTGCTGCGCTGCCGGGCCTTGCGGCACCAGGCACTGCACGGGCGTGGCGCCGTCGCGCCATTGGGCCAGCAAGGCGGGTAGGGCGGGATTCGTATAGGCGAACAGGCTTACGCGCAACGCATCTGGCAGGGGTTGCGTGCCGAGCCGGTACCAGAGTGTCGATTGCGCGGCGCGGCTGGATAGGAAGGCATCGCGCTGCGCGCCCAGCATTGACTCCCGCAGCAGCCCGCCCGTGCCGTGCGCAAAGCCGGGGAAGAAGAAGTACTTCACGAGCGGCAGCTTCGGATGGGGCGAGGACAGCGCATGGTGCTCGCTGACCCATGCCTCGGCGCTCAGGTATTCCAGGTTGATCCATACCGGCGGGCGCGGCGCGGCGGCCATCGCGGCCAGGAAGGGCTCGGGCAGGTGGCAGGCGAACGCCTCGATGACGAGGTCGTGCGGCGGTAGCGGCTCGAACGGGGCACCGGGAGAGGCATCCCAGCGACGCACCTCCACACCGCCCAGGTGCTGGCAGGCGCGCGCCGGGTCGATCTCCGGCGCCAGCCGCGCGAAGCTGCCCAGGTCATCCACCCAGAGCCGCACCGCGTGGCCGTGCTCCTGTGAGAGTTGGCGCGCCAGGCGCCAGCAAACGCCGATATCGCCGAAGTTATCGACGACCGTGCAGAAGATGTCGCAGGATTGAATGGGCATGGCGGCGTCCCGTTCCGCGAGGGCACGCGGAAGATTTGCTCTAAACTTGCGATTCTAGAGCGAGGCCAGCCCCAGCGCGCCTTGCCGCCCAAACTTTCTTGTCCCCCGATGCCCGAGCAGGAACCGGTTTCCCCGAACGACGCTTCGAACGATGCACCCGCCGAGGTCCGCGTGGATCTCCCGGCCGAGGCCCCCGCCGACATCCCGGCATTCGACCCCCGGCAGATCCTGGCGCGGCTGCCCGGCCTGCCGGGCGTGTACCGCTATTTCGACGCCGACGGCAACGTGCTCTACGTGGGTAAGGCGCGCGACCTGAAAAAGCGTGTCTCGAGCTACTTCAACAAGACCCAGCTGTCGCCGCGCATCGCGATGATGGTGGGGAAAATCGCTCGCATCGATACCACGGTGGTCCGGACGGAGGCCGAGGCGCTGCTGCTTGAGAACAATCTCATCAAGGCACTCGCCCCGCGCTACAACATCCTGTTCCGCGACGACAAGTCTTATCCATTCCTCAAGCTGACCGGCCACAAGTTCCCGCGCATGGCCTACTACCGGGGGGCGACGGACCGCAAGCACCAGTACTTCGGCCCGTTCCCGAGTGCCTACGCGGTGCGCGAAAGCATGCAGATCCTGCAGAAGGTGTTCCAGCTGCGCACCTGCGAGGACACGGTGTTCAACAACCGCACCCGGCCTTGCCTGCTGCATCAGATTCATCGCTGCACGGCGCCGTGCGTGCAGGCGATCAGCGAGGAAGATTACGCGCGCGACGTGCATAACGCCGCGCGCTTCCTCCAGGGCCGCGAGACCGAGGTGCTCGATGGCCTCCAGGTCAAGATGGAAGAGCACGCGGTGCAACTGCGCTTCGAGCAGGCCGCCGCTGTGCGCGACCAGATCGCCGCGCTCTCCACGGTGCTCAAGCGGCAGGCTGTGGAGGAGGTGGGGCAGGCGCGCGACATCGACATTCTGTCCGTGGCCGTGCAGGGTGGGCGTGCGTGCGTGAATCTGGCGATGGTGCGCGGGGGCCGCCATCTTGGCGACAAAGCCTATTTCCCCGCGCATGCCGACGAAGCGGCGATGATCGTCGAAGATAGCGACGATGCCGGGGAGGGCGAAGGCGAGCAGGTGGTGCCGGAAGCCGGGCCGCTGTCCGTGGACCGCATCGCGGCCCGCGTGCTGTCGGCCTTCATGGTCCAGCACTATCTCGATCAGGCGCCGCCGCCGATCATCGTGGTGAGCCATCTGCCAGCCGATGCCGCGCTGGTGGAGGCCCTGTCGATGCAGGCAGGCCGCAAGATCGCGCTGGTGCGGCAGCCGCAGGGCCAGCGCAAGATCTGGCTCGAGATGGCGACGCAAGGCGCGGCGCTGGCGTTGGCGCGCCGGCTGGCGGAGCAGGGCAGCCAGGAGGCGCGCACGCGTGCGCTTGCCGAGACCATCGCCCTGGATATGGAAGACCTGACGATGCTCCGCATTGAGTGCTTCGACATCAGCCACACGGCGGGTGAGGCCACCCAGGCATCCTGCGTGGTGTTCCACCACCATGAGATGCAGAACAGCGAATATCGGCGCTACAACATCCAGGACATCACGCCCGGCGACGACTATGCGGCCATGCGTCAGGTGCTCACGCGCCGGTACCAGAAGCTGGTGGAGCAGATCCAGGAAGATGGCGGCGAGTTGGGCGGAGAAGGCGCCCCGGACGGCGTGCCGCGCATGCCGCGCGTAGTGCTGATCGACGGCGGCAAGGGGCAGGTCGAGGTGGCGCGCCAGGTGTTCGAGGAGCTTGGGCTCGACATCGGCCTGCTGGTCGGCGTGGCGAAGGGCGAAGGCCGCAAGGTGGGGCTGGAGACACTGGTCTTCGCCGATGGCCGCCCGTCGCTGGAACTGGGGCAGGGCAGCGCAGCGCTGATGCTCGTCGCCCAGATCCGCGACGAGGCCCACCGCTTTGCCATCACCGGCATGCGGGCGCGGCGCGCCAAGGCGCGCAACACGTCGCGGCTGGAGGAAATCGAGGGTGTGGGCGCGCGCCGGCGGCAAAAGCTGCTGACGCGTTTCGGCGGCCTGCGCGGCGTCATGGCTGCCAGCATCGACGAACTTGCCAGCGTGGAAGGCATCTCGCGCACCCTGGCCGAGGAGATCTACCGCCAGTTGCATTGACCGGCCCGCCCGGCCGGTTGCCAGCCATTTCAGCCCGAAACTGGCGGGTTCGGCTGGAAATCGGCGACAATCGCGGCATTCGCCTTCCAGACCATCGCCGGATCGGCCCGTTCCTTTTCCAACGCTCCGCCCATGCCCCTGAATATTCCCATCCTGCTGACCTGGCTTCGCGTGGCCATGATCCCTCTCGTGGTCGGGGTCTATTACCTGCCTGAAACCTGGTTGCCGATGCATACCAAGAACGTGACCGCGGCCGCGTTCTTCGTCATCGCCGCGGCGACGGACTGGCTGGATGGCTTCCTGGCGCGACGCTGGAACCAGACCTCGTCGTTCGGCGCGTTCCTGGACCCGGTGGCCGACAAGCTCATGGTGACCGCGGCGCTGCTGTCCCTGCTGGCGCTGGGCCGCGTGGCGGACCTGATCGCGCTGGTCATCATCGGACGTGAAATCACGATTTCCGCGCTGCGTGAATGGATGGCGCAGATCGGCGCGTCCAAGAGCGTCGCCGTGAATTTCCTCGGCAAGCTGAAGACCACGGTGCAGATGATTGCGATTCCGTTGCTGCTGTTCAACGACTCGCTGTTCGGCATCGATGCCTCGTTGCTCGGCGGCTGGATGATCTATCTGGCGGCGGTGCTCACGCTGTGGTCGATGTTCTATTACATGAAGCTGGCGTGGCCGCAGATCCGCGAGCGCAGCAATGTCACGGGTAGTGCGGGCGCGCAGAAGTAAAAGTGAAGCGTTGCGCGAAAAAGTCCTTGACGCCCCGGCCCCCTCTTTGCAATAATCTCGTTCTCGCTGCTGACGACGAAAGACGAAAGCAGCAAGATAAGCGGTACTTAGCGCGAAATACCAGCACAAAGCTGCGTGTTTAAAAGAAGTTGCGCGATAGTCTGCTTTTCTGTAAGATGCAGGGCCCTGCGGGAGTAGCTCAGTTGGTAGAGCGCAACCTTGCCAAGGTTGAGGTCGCGAGTTCGAGACTCGTCTCCCGCTCCAGGTTTAGTAAAGTTCGACAGCGTTATCGTCGGGCTGGTAGTGAAGTAGTAGAAAGTTTGTACGCGGGAGTAGCTCAGTTGGTAGAGCGCAACCTTGCCAAGGTTGAGGTCGCGAGTTCGAGACTCGTCTCCCGCTCCAATCCCAAAGGGAAGCGTGGCTTCCCTTTTTGTTTGACAGGATTGTCGTACAATCCTGCATCGTCACCTGGCGGGGTGGCAGAGTGGTTATGCAGCGGCCTGCAAAGCCGTGTACGCCGGTTCGATTCCGACCTCCGCCTCCAGTTTTACCGACGTTTCAAGCCTACGGCGCCCATTGTGGCGCCGTTTTGCGTTCTAGCCGTTCAGTTGTTCTAACCCCGGTATCGCAGCTCAGGCACACAGCACGGGTGCCGCGCCGCGCAGGTATTCGGTAAAGGCGAGCAGCCCCTGAGTCGGGAATTTGTCCTGATGCACGACCAGTTGCAGCGGCCGGATCACGCGCGGCAGGCCGGCGCGCAGCGGTACTAACTCACCGCGCGCGATTTCATCGCCGACGACATGCAGTGACAGGCAACTGACGCCAAATCCGCTCATGACGGCGCGCTTGATGGCTTCGGTGTTGCCTAGCTCCAGCGCAAAGCGCAGCGCGCCCAGGGCGGGCACGAGGCGCGATTCGATGATCTCGCGCGTGCCGGAGCCCGGCTCGCGCACGATCCAGTCGGCCTCGCGCAGCATGTCGTGCAGCAACTCGGGCTGCTCGGCCACCATCGCCAGCGGATGCGCCGGCCCCACGATCACCACCATCTCGTCATCGCACCAGTGCATGCTGCGTAAGTCCCGCTCATGGCTGGTCCCTTCGATCAGGCCGATATCGGCCTCGAACTTGAGGAGGGCGTGCAGCACGTCCTGCGTATTGCCGATGCGCATGTCCAGTTCGCACGGCCCGGTCTGCGCATTGCGGAACCCCGCCAGCAGGGCAGGGAGGATGTAGCTGCCGATGGTGTTACTGGCCGCGATGCGCAGCTGCACGCCGCCTTCCGAGGCAAATCGCTCGAGTTCGTGCGCCTGGTCGAGCAGGGACAGCGCGCGCGGAAAGAATTGGCGCCCGGTTTCGTTGATGCTCAGGCGGCGCGCTACGCGGTCGAACAAGGGGCCGTTCAGCGCACGTTCCAGTTCGGCCAGCGACGCGCTGACGGCCGACTGGGACATCGCGAGCGACTCGGCCGCGGCCGTGGTGCTGCCGTGCTGGGCCACGGCCACGAAGACCTGCAACTGGCGCAAGGTAAGGCGAAGCGGGCGTTGCTCCATGGCTTTATCGATAATAACGGTAAGTCATAACGATATTACCCGTTTTACTGGTCAAGGCGGCATGCGTACCCTTCAGGCAATCCCTAGAAGAACTGCTATGTCCACGACCCCTGCCACCCCGCTCACGCTCGCCCCCACCGGTTTCAACCTGTGGCGTATCCGTCTCGTCACTTTGCTGCCGCTGGGTGCCATTGCGGGCTTGGCGCTGGTGCTGGCCGATCATCCCGCCGTGTCCCAATACGGGCTGTCCGCGTTGACGCTGGCGATGTGCGCCGGCATGGTCGCGGCCAATACGATGCCGAAGCACTGGCTGACGCCCCTGGCACCGGGGATGCAGTTCGCGCGCCATCATCTGCTGCGGCTTGGCGTGGCGCTGTATGGCCTGCGCCTCACGTTCGGGGCGATCGCGGCATTGGGCCTGGGCGGCGTCGTGGTGCCGCTCGTGATGCTGGTGGCCACGCTGCTCTTCGGTACGTGGGTGGGATCGGCGTTTTTCGGCCTGAGCCGGCGCGAGGCCATCCTGGTGAGCGCGGGCAGCGCGGTATGCGGCGCGGCGGCGGCCATCGCGGTCTCGTCCGTGGTGCGTACCGATGACAAGCAGACGGCGGTGGCCGTGGCCACCGTGGTGCTGTTCGGCACGGTCGGCATGCTGCTCTATCCGTGGCTCTACGAGCTGGCGACGCAACACTGGCATCTCCCCGTGACGGAACGCGCGTTTGGCATTTTTACGGGTGCCACGCTGCATGAGGTGGCGCAGGTGATCGCCTCCGGCAAGATGGTGAGCGATGCCACCGCTGACGCCGCCGTGGTGGCCAAGATGGTCCGCGTGCTGGCGCTGGGTCCGTTGCTGTTGATCATGGCGCTGTGGCCGCGTGCAAGCGGTGGCGACGCGGGCGGCAACGGCCGTCGCAACTGGCGCGCGCTGCTGAAGTCCGTGCCGTGGTTCGCGCTCGGTTTCGTCGCGGTGATGGCGGTGAACTCTGCCGGCATGGTGCCGGGCGAGTGGAAGCCTGGCCTGGTCGCCCTGGACAACTGGCTGCTGGCCTGCGCGATGCTGGCCATCGGACTCCATACCCGAATCGGTGATCTGCTACGTGCAGGACGCAAGCCGCTGGCGCTCGCCGCGGTGCTGTTTGTCTTCCTGATGGTGGTCGGCGCGCTGCTGTGCGCGTGGCTCGTCTGAGCGCTGCGCTGCGCGGTRTAGCGCGATGGGWAGCGATATGGAGCGCGCTGGTGCGGCCGACGGGACTCGAACCCGTAAGCCCGTAAGAGCGGCAGATTTTAAGTCTGCTGAGTCTACCAATTTCTCCACGGCCGCACGGCAAGCCCGGTATTGTGGTGGCTTCGTCCGCAGGACGCAAGCCAACACGCGCCACTTCGCCATGTGACGTTGCTGTTACCGCCGGTAACAATGTAGAACCCGCCGTTTCACCTCGAAAATCGCGAACCCCTACAATACGAGTTATCAGCTTGACCTAACTCAAAGAGGCACGATCATGAAACGTTGGTTGTTCGCAGCATTCGGTGTAGCCGCCGCGCTGGCGTCTGGCGCTGCAATGGCACGCGTGAACGTGGACGTGGCAATTGGCGTTCCGGGTGTGGTGGTGGGTGGTCCCGCCTACTATGCGCCGCCGCCGCCGGTGTACTACGCGCCGCCGGCTCCGGTTTATTATGGCCCGCCGCCTGTCGTGGTGCGTCCGGCGCCGGTCTACTACGGTCCCCGCTATTACCCGGGTCCGCGCTACTACTACGGCCCGCCGGGATATCGCGGCGACCATTACCATGGTCACGGCCACGGTCGGGGCCATGGCCGCTGGCGCGACTAAGACGCGAATCTCGTCCGGACGCAGTGGTGTAATCGTTCAGTAAGGTCGTTGAAAGGCCATCGTCGGAAAAAGCCCCTTCGTGGGGCTTTTTCTATTTCTGCGTGACGCTCTCTTGGCGGCTCGCCGGCGTTTTCTGACAATCGATGGTGGAAGATTGCGCCTGGGAGTTCCCGACGATTTTTATTGCTCAAAGAATTTGATGCGTCCGCTCAATGCGGCTGGACTTCGGCCTCAGGGTTTCCCCCTAAACTCCTTGGGTGACGCCGCTCCCACAAGCATCCGCCTGATGGCGCGACGCCCGCGACTAACATCAATAAGGGGATTCTCATGAAGATCAAGCAACGCATCGCTGCCGTCGCCGCCCTCGGCGCGCTTTCCGTGCTGTCGGTATCGGCCTTTGCCGCACCGGCCAAGTTCGACGTCTACAGCGGTGGCCAGCGCGTGACCGATCAACGCGATGCCTACACCGATGGTGCCCGCGCCAACGACAAGCGCGATGTCTACACCGACGGCGCACGCGTGACCGATCCCCGTAGTTCCTTCAGCGACGGCGCCTGACCGGCTCGTCTCAACCGGATCCAGAAAAGCCCGCCGCCTGCGGGCTTTATCTTTTGGCGGCCGCTCGACAAGGGCTGCGGGATAACCGTCAAGTCAAAAGTCCTTGTACCGGTCATGTCACCATTGTTGCCCCGGACGGCGCGATATACTGCGGCCTCACACTGATGAACAGACTGGAGAGAGGTATGCAGCAAAAAACCGTACTGACGGCCGATGACGTGAAGAAGTTGCTGGCGGCTGCCGAGGTCGAAGCCAAGGCCAACAACTGGGCTGTCACGATTGTGGTCGTCGACGACGGTGGCCACCCGCTCGGCTCGCTGCGCCTGGACGGCGTGGCCCCGATCTCGGCCTACATCGCCACGGAAAAGGCCCGCACGGCTGCGATGGGCCGTCGTGAGTCGAAGATCTACGAAGACATGATCAACAACGGCCGCTACTCGTTCATGACCGCTCCGCACCTGCAGGGCATGCTCGAAGGTGGCGTGCCCATCGTCGTGAACAGCCAGGTCGTGGGCGCCGTAGGCGTGTCCGGCGTGAAGTCTACCGAAGACGCGCAGATCGCACGCGCTGGTATCGCTGCGCTCGGCGTCTGATTGCACGGCGGGATCGCATTGCGAGCCCGCCAATGCAAAAGCCCCGCAGGCGCAACGCCTGCGGGGCGGTATAAAAAGGCGGCATGGCTGGCATCGGCCTGACAGGCAAGGGGTTTGGAAATCTTCCCTGTCAGCGTGTTCCGATCGTCTGGCTACTGCCCAACACCCCGCGAAGGGGTGGTCCCCACAAAAGACTGTCGATTATTTGGTCAGGATCAGCTTGCCGTAGCGCGTCACGCGCAGCGTGTACACGTCGCCGTTATGCAGGATCGGCAGCGTCGTGGCGCCGCGCATGATGGCGTCCAGCGGCACGGCTTGCGCGGTGTTGCCTTCGGCCGGTGCRTCGGCGCGCATCAGCGCTTCCAGGCGGGCGGGCAGGCCGGCTACCGCCGACTTCACGGTCTCGATAGCCGACGATGCCGTCGACGGTTCGCGGCGCGCCTGCGAGGCAACCTCGACGCGGCGCAGGGACAGGCGGCGGCGCGTGACTTCACGCGGTTGCGACATCGGCAGGCTGATTGTGCTCATGGTCTTCTCCGTGGAAGCGCTTCACGTAGGGGAAGCGATGCGTGTTGGTTRCGATGAAGARGATCATAAATGAGAATTGTTATCATTACAAGTGATCTTCACTAACCGTTACACCTGTGCCAAGGCCGTCACGGATCGACAGGAAATCGCAACCTGGCTCGCTGCCGGGCGCCAACAAAAAGGGCACCCGGTGAGGGGTGCCCTTCATGTTCGAGGCGGGGGAGATYAGTGCTTCGGTTCCGTGATGAAGCCGATCTTGCCGAGCCCGCCGTGCTGCGCGGCGGCCATGACTTCAGCCACGCGCTCGTAGCGGACCTCGCGGTCCGCGCGCAGGTGCAACTCGGGTTGCGGCTCCTGTTGCGCGGCTTCCGCGATGCGTTGTTCCAGCGCAGCCTCGTCAACTTCCTGCTGGTTCCAGAACACCTTGCCCTGCGCGTCGACCGAGACGTTGATGTTCTGCGGCTTGGTGTCGTTCGGTTGGTTCGTCGCGCGCGGCAGATCAATCTTCACCGCGTGGTTGATGACGGGAATCGTGATGATGAAGATGATCAGCAGCACCAGCATGACGTCGACCAGCGGCGTCATGTTGATCTCGCTCATCACCTCGTCATCGTCACCGTCGAGCGTGCCGAATGCCATGATGCGTTCCTTCTGGCGCGAGTGTCGCGCTTAGTTCTTGACAGCCAGCCGCACCGAGCCGTCGTCGGCCGTGCGGGCGGAGGAGCCCGGGCGCACGCGGGCGCCGGTCACGAAGTAGGCGTGCAGGTCGTGCGCAAAGCGGTTCAGCTTGTTGATGACGCCCTTGTTGCCACGGCTCAGTGCGTTGTAGCCGAGCACCGCCGGGATCGCCACGGCCAGGCCGAAGGCGGTCATGATCAGGGCTTCGCCCACGGGGCCGGCCACCTTGTCGATGGTCGGCACGCCCGAGGCGCCAATGCCGATCAGCGCGTGGTAGATGCCCCACACCGTGCCGAACAGGCCGACGAACGGCGCGGTGGAGCCCACCGAGGCCAGCACCGCCAGGCCCGACTGCATGCGCGACACCGCCTCGTCGATCGAGCTCTTCAGCGAGCGGGTCAGCCAGTCGGAGATGTCGAGCTGGTCGTGCAGTTGCGGCTGGCTGGCGCGGTGGTGCTGCGCCGCTTCCTTGCCGGTCATGGCCAGCGTGCGGAACGGATTGGCATCGCTCGCGCCGAGTGTTTCCAGCGCGTGGTCGAAGTCATCCGAGTGCCAGAAGCGCTTTTCCGCGCCATTTGCCATCTTCTTGAGGCGAACCAGATCCCACGCCTTGGTGAGAATCACGATCCACGACAACAGCGACATGATGAGCAGAATGATGGCGGTCGCTCGCATGACGAAGTCGCCTTGCGACCAGAGGTGGGAGAGTCCGAGGTCCTGCATGGTGGTTCCTGGTGTCAGTGTTTGGGAAAGATCGGAAAATTCCGGGAAATCAGTTCAGCTCGAAGTTGATCGGCTGCTGGGCGGTCACGGCCACGGCGCGGCCATTGTCCAAATAGGGCTTGCAACGCATGCGCTGCACGGCATCCACTGCAGCCTGGTCCAGTCGGCTCGAGCCGCTCGACGTGACCACCGCGGTCTTGACCACGCGGCCAGACTCATCGGTCGTCAGACGAACAACAGCCTTGCCGGTTTCACCCATTCGGCGCGATTGCGACGGATAGGCCACTTGCGGCGGCGAACAGGCGATCTCGCCGATGCCGACAGCGCGCGGCGCGGCATTGGCCGATACGGGCGGCGAAGGCGGTTCGGCAGGCGCCGGCGGGGCAGGGGGGGCCGGCGGGGCTTCGATGGCCGTCGGCGAGGGCGGCAGCGAGGCCACGGGTTCCGGGGTCGGCTGCGGCTTCGGCGGGGTCGGGCGCGGTGTTACCACCTTCACCTGCTTCGGGGGCGTCTGCGGTTGCGGCTTGGGCGGCTCCGGCGCCGGAGGCTGCTTGGGCGGCTCCATCGGGATGATACGGGCGATGATCTCGGGCGCGATGACCGCTTCGGTCAGTTTGCGCGCCAGGCCGCTCTGGATCAGGTAAAGCAGCCCGACGTGGAACAACAGGACAGCAACAGTGATCTTGAGGAAACGTTGATCGAACATGAGAGATACGACAGGTATTCGAAATGGGCAGGCGGCGCGCGTCTGTACTCGCTCACTTGCGATAGAACAGGATCAGCGAGATGCCACATCCGACCAGCAGGCTCAATAGCAATTCCATGATAACGCTCCTGATGTACAGCCACGTGAACCGGAGAAAACCGTGAAACGGGGTTGCTGGGGAGCGCCACTCTTGGGCAGCGTAGCGGCACAGTATAAACGATAATGATTCTTATTTGTTGCGCATTGTGCAATGCAATCGTCGAATTACGATATCCGATTGCGTGAGGTGGGTGCGTGGGCGCCCGCGCGTCGGTGGGTGTCTGCAATGCCCCATCGGCGGCAAACCGCGCTAGGATGGAAGAAAGCAGCGTGATAACAGCGTGACAAACATCGGCAGCCTGGTACTGGTGGCGCCCCCGCGGTCCGGACGCCCGCCAGCCCAAGCGAAGGGAATGGCCATGGACTTCACCCGTTTTGCTGAAGACGACCGCTCGACGCTCCTGCGTGCCGCGCCCGGCGTGGCGGGGACCTCGGCCCTTGACTGGATGTGCGCCCAGTTCGCGCTGCGCGTGGTCTGCGCGCTGGGGCCGCGCTTCAATCTGCGCAGCAATATCAACGACGTGCTGACGGTCAGCGCCCAGGAAATGGTCTGGCCCTATGGCGTGGTGCTGCGCGTCCAGCGCTTCCTGTCCGCGCGCTGCGCGGACATGCCCGCGTGGAAGGGCGCCTCGCGGCTGACCCCAGAAGAGTTCCTCGAGCGGCATGGCCAATGGAATAGCGCCTTCGACGAAAGTGCGCTGTTTTACTATCTCGATGAGTACGTGAAGCACCATGCCAAGGACATGTTCGCCGTGTTCGATGCGTCGGCTGCCGCGATTGCCTCGCGCCTCCACGGCGAGCGGGTGCTGCTGGTGCGCAACATCGACATGCTCAGCCATGTGCTGAACCTGCCCGAGCATGAACGCAAGCTGCTGCTGTATGCCGCGCTGGCCAAGTACAAGCGCGACCTGCGTGCGGTGATGGTCGATTGCAAGGTCGCGCACAGTCAGGAGGCGTTCCAGATCCTGGCCGGCCTGACCGGCGCCAGCCCCGCCGATATCGCTGTTTCACTACGTCCCGGCTCGCGGCTCGAGACGCTGAACCTGATCGAGCAGCCGCTGCCCGAGAACAGCGTCACGGACCTCGGCGACCTGATGCGCCTGTCCGATCGTCTGCTGCACGTGCTGCTCGGCAACTACGCCAGCGACGCGGAGATGATGGCCGTGTTCACGCGGCCCGCTGCGCCGCCGACGCTGGGCACGAGCGACTATCCGCATGTGGAGACCGACGCGCGCTACCTGTCCGCGCTGCTCGGCAACGCCACGCGCCAGAACGCCGCAGGGGTGAACGTGCTGATCTACGGCCCGCCGGGCACCGGCAAGACCGAGTTCGCGCGGCTGCTGGCGCGCGAGGCGGACTGCGAACTCTACGAGGTGGATTGCTTCGACCGCGACGGCAACTCGCTCTCAGGCAAGGACCGCTATCGCTCCCTGCAGGTGTCGCAGGCCTTCCTGCGCGGCCGGCCGCGTACGGCCTTGTTGTTCGATGAGGTGGAAGACGTATTCCCAGGCAGTGCGCGCGAGCTGATGAGCCTGTTCGGGCAGGARGACACGCGTGGCTCGGTCAACGGCAAGGCGTGGGTCAACCAGACGCTCGAACAGAATCCCGTGCCGGTGATCTGGATCTCGAATTCGATCCGTCAGATCGATCCCGCGTACCTGCGGCGCTTCCAGTTCCATCTGGAATTAAAGATTCCGCCACCTCTGGTGCGCGAGAACATCATCCGCAAGCATCTGGGCGGACTCGATGTCAGCGACGCGTTCATCGCCACGCTGGCCGCGCGCAAGACGCTGACGCCGGCGCAGGTGCAATCGGCGGCGCGGTTCGTGGAACTGGCGCGCAGCGACGTCGATGAACCCGTGGAGGCGCTGATCCTGCGCCAGCTCGAACACGCCGACCGCGCGATGGGGCTGCGCCCCGAGGCCGAGGCGCGGCCCGTGGTGACGCGCTACCGGCTCGACAACCTCAATATCGAATCGCGCTACGCGGTGGAAAAGATCGTCCAGGCGCTCGGCGCGCGCCAGCGCGGCACGCTGTGTTTCTATGGGCCGCCGGGCACTGGCAAGACGGCGCTGGCCGAGCACATCGCGGCGGAACTGGACCTGCCGCTGATGATCCGCCGCGCTTCTGACCTGATGAGCAAGTACGTCGGTGAGACGGAGCAGCAGATCGCGGCGATGTTCGCGCGTGCAGAAGAGGACGGTGCGGTGCTGTTGCTCGACGAGGCCGACAGTTTCATGCAGAGCCGGCAGCAGGCGGTGCGCAACTACGAGGTGTCGGAAGTCAACGAAATGCTCCAGGGCATGGAGCGCTTCAATGGCATCTTCCTCTGTACGACCAATCTGTTCGACCGGATTGACGAAGCGGCGCTGCGGCGGTTCTCGTTCAAGATCCGCTTCCTGTCGCTCAAGCCGCAGCAACGCGTGACGATGTTCGTGGATGAGGCGCTCGAAGGCGATCCCGCGCGCATGACCGAGACGATCCAGCGCGAACTCGATTCGATGGATTGCCTGACGCCGGGCGACTTCGCCACGGTCAAGCGGCAGTCGGTGGTGCTCGGCGAAGCGCTGACCCCGGACGAGTTTCTGGCGCAATTACGACAGGAACACGCGATCAAGCCCGAGGTGCGGCATCACAAGCCGCTGGGGTTCATCCAATAGCCGGCAAGGCGTCGCCGGGATCAGAGCGGCGGCGCTGGCTCGATGACTACGGTTTCTGCGAGGGTATCCACGTTCAGCAGCGTCGCCGCCATCGCACGCAGGTGCGCGGCGTCGCGTGTGGACGCATAGCGGTCTTGCGGCACCGCATCGGGTGCGGCGGCGAGGTCGTGTTCAACGAGCTTGCGCGCAAGTTGCCGGGCGATGGCACTGCCGGTGTCCACTAGGGCGAGACGATTGCCGACCATCGCGCGGATGGTGTCGGAGAGAAACGGATAGTGGGTGCAGCCGAGTACGAGCGTGTCGGCGCCGGCGTCCAGCATCGGGGTCAGCAGGCCTTCGAGCCGCGCGCGCACCGCAGGGCCAGAGACATCGCCCTGTTCGATACGGGCGACGAGGTCGAGACCGGCCGCGCACAGATAACGGCTTTCGCCTTCCAGCGACGTCAGCAATCGATTGAACTTGGCGCTGCGCAGCGTGTTGGCCGTGGCGAGCACGCCCACCACCTTGCTGCGGCTGGCCGCCG
Source organism: Cupriavidus sp. KB_39 (assembly GCF_052114485.1). Lineage (NCBI taxonomy): Bacteria > Pseudomonadati > Pseudomonadota > Betaproteobacteria > Burkholderiales > Burkholderiaceae > Cupriavidus > Cupriavidus sp. KB_39. Next base: position 159,352 of record NZ_JBFREV010000004.1, on the reverse strand, counting down.
CGGCCGGCTTCAGGCCGGGTTCGACGCCGATGATCGGCAGCGGCAATGTCTCGCGCAGGGTTTGAACGGCATGCATCGTGGCCGTATTGCAGGCAATGACGAGCGCCTTGCAGCCCTGTGCCACCAGCCATTCGCAGACTTGCAGCGTGCGCGCCTCGACGAAGCGTTCGGGTTTTTCGCCATACGGCGCGTAGCGCGAGTCGGCCACGTAGAGCAGGGACTCATGCGGCAGCAGCGCGCGGATTTCGCGCAGCACCGAGAGGCCGCCGAGGCCGGAATCGAAAACGCCGATGGGAGAGGGATTCACGGAAGGGAGGAGAGTGGCGTTCCCCTTCTATATATAGAGGGGGAACGCCGGCAGGGCCGCAGGGCCCTGGCCGGTTATGCCGCAGCGACCGGAATCTTGCCGATCTTGGCTTGCCACTCGGCGGGGCCGGTCTTGTGCACCGACGTACCCGAGCTGTCCACGGCCACCGTCACGGGCATGTCCTTGACGTCGAACTCGTAGATGGCTTCCATGCCGAGATCTTCGAAGGCCAGCACCTTGGCGCCGCGAATCGCCTTCGACACCAGGTAGGCCGCGCCACCCACGGCCATCAGGTAGGCCGACTTGTGCTTCTGGATCGATTCGATCGCCACCGGGCCGCGCTCGGCCTTGCCGATCATCGCGATCAGGCCGGTCTGGGCCAGCATGGTCTCGGTGAACTTGTCCATGCGGGTCGCCGTGGTGGGGCCGGCCGGGCCGACCACCTCGTCACGCACCGGATCGACCGGGCCGACGTAGTAGATCACGCGGTTGGTGAAGTCGATCGGCAGCGATTCGCCCTTGGCCAGCATGTCGGCGATGCGCTTGTGCGCGGCGTCGCGGCCGGTCAGCATCTTGCCGTTCAGCAGTAGCGTCTGGCCGGGCTTCCACGAAGCGACTTCCTCGGGCGTCAGCGTGTTCAGGTCCACACTCTTCGACGTCTCGGTGTTCGGCGCCCATTCCACCTGCGGCCAGGCCGACAGGTCCGGGGCTTCCAGCTTGGCCGGGCCGCTGCCGTCCAGCGTGAAGTGCACGTGGCGCGTGGCCGCGCAGTTCGGGATCATCGCCACGGGCTTGGAAGCCGCGTGGGTCGGGGTAGCCATGATCTTGACGTCGAGCACGGTGGCCAGGCCGCCCAGGCCCTGCGCGCCAATGCCGAGCGCGTTGACCTTTTCGTACAGTTCCACGCGCATTTCCTCGACCCAGTCCTGCGGGCCGCGGGCGATGATGTCCTGGATATCGATGGACTCCATCAGCGATTCCTTGGCCATCAGCATGGCCTTCTCGGCCGTGCCGCCGATGCCGATGCCCAGCATGCCGGGCGGGCACCAGCCGGCGCCCATGGTCGGCACGGTCTTCAGGACCCAGTCGACGATGGAATCGGACGGGTTCAGCATCACGAACTTCGACTTGTTCTCGGAGCCGCCGCCCTTGGCCGCGACCTGGATGTCCACGGTGTTGCCCGGCACCACCTCGTAGTGGATCACGGCCGGCGTGTTGTCCTTGGTGTTCTTGCGGGCGCCTTCGGGCGGGCTCACGATCGACGCGCGCAGCACGTTGTCCGGGTGCGTGTAACCGCGACGCACGCCTTCGTTGATCATGTCCGACAGGCCCATCGTGGCGCCATCCCAGCGCACGTCCATCCCCACCTTGACGAAGATCGTGACGATGCCGGTGTCCTGGCACAGCGGACGCTTGCCTTCGGCGCACATGCGGCTGTTGGTCAGGATCTGCGCAATCGCGTCCTTGGCGGCCGGACTCTGCTCCAACTCATAGGCACGGCCCAGGCTGGTGATGTAGTCCATCGGGTGGTAATAGCTGATGTACTGCAGCGAGTCGGCGACGCTCTGGATGAGGTCTTCTTGCTTGATGACGGTCATTTTTGTGGGGGAGGGCAGCGGTGAAACACAGCCCGGGATGATACACCGTGGCGGCGCCGGCTGCGGGAGTGCATACAGCCGTCGACACCAGGAAAGCGGCACCGAAAGTGGCGAATACGCCATCTGATGCGAGGGGGAGCGTTAGTGCGCCTGCTGCGGCACGTGCGGTTGGGACACCATGCGGTCCACCCATGCCATGGCCAGTGCCGAAGCCAGGAAGGCCACGTGGATGATCACCTGCCACATGATGGTGTGGTGAGAGCGTTGTTCGGCGTCGATGAAGGTCTTCAGCAGGTGGATCGACGAAATGCCGATCAGCGCCATCGACAGCTTCACCTTCAGCACGCCGGCATTGACGTGGTCAAGCCACTCGGGCTCGTCGGGGTGATTGTCGATGCCCAGGCGCGAGACAAAGGTCTCGTAGCCGCCCACGATCACCATGATCAGCAGGTTGGAAATCATCACCACGTCGATCAGGCCGAGTACCACCAGCATGATCTTGGTCTCGTCGAACGTGGTGACATGGGACAGCAGGTGCCAGACTTCGACCAGGAAGTGATAGACGTAGACGCCCTGCGCGACGATCAGGCCGAGGTAGAGTGGCAGCTGGAGCCAGCGGGAGGCGAAGATGATGCGGGGGATGGGGCGGAGCGGGGTGTATGACATGGGGTGCGCAAACGTGAAGTAAATGTCATCAGACAATCAAAGGCAGGTCTGATTGTACCTTGTGCGTCCCATCGTCCAGATGACAGGTTTGCGCTGCGGCACGTGCCGGTGCTAGCCTAGTAGAGCCGGCTGCACTTGTGGCCAGGTTGCGCCCCCGCCTCCCTCCGATCTGATTTGCTGCATCGCAGCACTGCATGCGCCGTCGCGCATGGCGACTCCGTCAGGTTTAAGTAAGCCGCCGGGCGTACCTTCCAGCCAAAAGCAAGCAGTCCTAAGCCAAACAGGAGACAAGCCATGTCGGCCATCGAATCGGTGATGCAGGAGCATCGCGTTTTCCCACCCCCTGAGTCGTTCGCCAAGACGGCGGCTATTCCCAGCATGGCGGCCTATCAGGCCCTGTGCGACGAAGCCGAGCGCGACTACGAGGGGTTCTGGGCGCGCCACGCCCGCGAGCTGCTGCACTGGGACAAGCCGTTCACCAAGGTGCTCGACGAAAGCAACGCGCCGTTCTACAAGTGGTTCGAGGACGGCCAGCTCAATGCCTCGTACAACTGCCTGGAACGCAATATCGAGCAGGGACTTGGCGAGAAAATCGCCATCGTCTTCGAGGCGGATGACGGCACCGTGAGCCGCGTCAGCTACAAGGAACTGCTGGCCAAGGTCAGCCGTTTTGCGAATGGTCTCAAGGCGCTCGGCGTCAAGAAGGGCGACCGCGTGGTCATCTACATGCCGATGTCCGTGGAAGGCGTGGTCGCCATGCAGGCCTGCGCCCGCATCGGCGCCACCCATTCGGTGGTGTTCGGCGGATTTTCGGCCAAATCGCTGCAGGAGCGGCTGGTTGATGTGGGCGCCGTGGCRCTGATCACCGCCGACGAACAGATGCGCGGCGGCAAGGCGCTGCCGCTCAAGGCCATCGCCGACGAAGCCCTGGCGCTGGGCGGCTGCGAGGCCGTCAAGCACGTAGTGGTCTATCGCCGCACCGGCGGCAAGGTGGCCTGGACCGAAGGCCGCGACCGCTGGATGGAAGACGTCTCCGCCGGCCAGCCCGACGCCTGCGCCGCCGAGCCGGTGGATGCCGAGCATCCGTTGTTCGTGCTCTACACCTCCGGATCGACGGGCAAGCCGAAGGGCGTGCAGCACAGCACGGGCGGCTACCTGCTCTGGTCGCTGATGACGATGCGCTGGACCTTCGACATCAAGCCGGACGACCTGTTCTGGTGTACCGCCGACATCGGCTGGGTCACTGGCCACACCTATATTGCCTACGGCCCGCTGGCGGCCGGCGCCACGCAGGTGGTGTTCGAGGGCGTGCCCACGTTCCCGAACGCCGGCCGCTTCTGGGACATGATCCAGCGCCACAAGGTCAGCATCTTCTACACCGCGCCGACGGCCATCCGTTCGCTGATCAAGGCCGCCGAGGCCGACGAGAAGATCCATCCGAAGCAGTACGATCTCTCCAGCCTGCGCCTGCTGGGCACGGTGGGCGAGCCGATCAACCCGGAAGCGTGGATGTGGTACTACAAGAACATCGGCGGCGAGCGTTGCCCGGTGGTCGACACCTTCTGGCAGACCGAGACCGGCGGCCACATGATCACGCCGCTGCCGGGCGCCACGCCGCTGGTGCCGGGCTCGTGCACGCTGCCGCTGCCGGGCATCATGGCGGCCATCGTCGATGAAACCGGGCAGGACGTGCCGAATGGCAGTGGCGGCATCCTGGTCGTCAAGCGTCCGTGGCCGTCGATGATCCGCACGATCTGGGGCGACCCGGAGCGCTTCAAGAAGAGCTATTTCCCCGAGGAACTGGGCGGCACGCTGTATCTGGCTGGCGATGGCTCCATCCGCGACAAGGAAACTGGCTACTTCACGATCATGGGCCGGATCGACGACGTGCTGAACGTGTCGGGCCACCGCATGGGCACGATGGAGATCGAATCGGCGCTGGTGTCGAACCCGCTGGTGGCCGAGGCCGCCGTGGTCGGTCGCCCGGATGACATGACCGGCGAGGCGATCTGCGCCTTCGTCGTGCTCAAGCGCACGCGCCCGACCGGCGACGAGGCGGTGAAGATCGCCACGGAGCTGCGCAACTGGGTCGGCAAGGAAATTGGACCGATTGCGAAGCCGAAGGACATCCGCTTTGGCGATAACCTGCCGAAGACCCGTTCGGGCAAGATCATGCGCCGGCTGTTGCGCTCGCTGGCCAAGAACGAGGAAATCACGCAGGATACGTCCACGCTCGAGAATCCGGCCATCCTCGATCAACTGAAGCAAGCGCAATAAGCGCCCCCGCCCGTGCGGGTTTCCTCCCATCCGATGCCGGCCGCGTGCCGGCATTTTCTTGAGTTCGCCCATGGCTGATGCCCAGTCGCGCTTCCGGCGCCGGCTGTTGCTCTACTACGGTCTGTTCACGCTCGGGCTGTTCGGCTTCATCGGCATGATGGGGCTGCTCGAGCATTCCAACGCCGACGCGCTGTGGCTCGGCTATGTCTTCCTGTTCGTCACAATTGCGATCTACGCCTGCATCGGCCTGATCTGCCGCACCTCGGACCTCAACGAGTATTACGTGGCGGGGCGACGGGTGCCGGCGCTGTTCAACGGCATGGCCATCGCCGCGGACTGGATGAGCGCGGCGTCGTTCATCGGCCTGGCCGGCATCCTGTTCGCCTCCGGCTACGAGGGGYTGGCCTACGTGATGGGCTGGACCGGCGGCTACTGCCTGGTGGCGTTCCTGTTGGCGCCGTATCTGCGCAAATATGGCGGCTATACGATCCCGGACTTCCTTGCGGCGCGCTACGGCAACGGCAAGCCCGGCGGCAACCTGCCGGTGCGGGCGATTGCGGTGCTGGCGGCCTCGCTGTGCTCCTTCGTCTATCTGGTGGCGCAGATCCAGGGCGTGGGGCTGATCGTCACGCGCTTTATCGGCGTGGAGTTCGCCGTGGGGGTGTTCTTCGGGCTTGCCGGCATCCTGGTCTGCTCGTTCCTGGGCGGCATGCGGGCGGTCACGTGGACCCAGGTGGCGCAGTACATCATGCTGATTGTGGCGTTTTTGCTAACCGTGTCGATGATTGCGTGGAAGCATCATCGCGAGGCGCTGCCGCAGGTCAGCTATGGTTCGCTGCTGGGCCAGATCGAACAGGCCGAGAAGCGGCTGGAGCACGATCCCGCGGAGCGGCAGGTGCGGGAGTTGTTTCGCCAGCAGGCGGTGATGCTGCAGGAGCGCATCGCGCGGCTGCCGCAGTCATTCGACGAAGAACGGCGCGTGCTGGACGATCGGCTCCAGGAACTGCGCACGCGCAACGCGCCGCTGCGCGAGATCAAGAGCGTGGAGCGCGAGCGGCTGGCGTTTCCCGTGGATRTCGCCGACGCCCAGCAGCAGTGGAGCCAGATGCGGGAGGAGGCGCTGGCGCGCAGCCATGCCGCCACGCCATCGACCGAGCCTTACCCGGCGGCGTCCGAGGCGGAGCGGAAGAGCAAGCGGCTCAACTTCGTCCTGCTGGTGTTCTGCCTGATGCTCGGCACGGCCAGCCTGCCGCACATCCTGACGCGGCTGTACACCACGCCGTCGGTCCGGGAAACGCGCAATTCGGTGGCCTGGGCCGTGTTTTTCATCGCGCTGCTCTATGTGTCGGCACCCACGCTGGCGGCGCTGGTCAAGGCCGAGTTCTTCCAGCACCTGGTCGGCACGCCGTTCGCGGAGCTGCCGCAGTGGGTGGTGCAATGGCGCAAGGTCGACCCGCCCGTGTTCGGCATCCGCGATGTGAATGGCGACGGCATCGTCCAGTGGGCGGAAATCCTGATCCAGCCGGACATGATTGTGCTGGCGGCGCCCGAGATCGCCGGGCTGCCGTACGTGATCTCGGGGCTGGTGGCGGCCGGCGCGCTGGCGGCGGCGCTGTCCACGGCGGACGGGTTGTTACTGACGATTGCCAACGCGCTGTCGCACGACGTCTACTACCACATGATCGACCGCCAGGCGAGCCACCAGCGCCGCGTGACGACCGCCAAGATCGTGCTGCTGGCGGTGGCGCTGTTCGCCTCCTACGTGACCTCGCTGCGGCCTGGCAACATCCTGTTCCTGGTGGGGGCGGCCTTCTCGCTGGCGGCGTCGAGCTTCTTCCCGGTGCTGGTCCTGGCCATCTTCTGGCGCCGAACCACGGCGGCCGGGGCGGTGGCGGGCATGGCCACCGGGCTGGGCGTGGCGATGTACTACATCTTCGTCAACTACCCGTTCTTCACGAAGATGACCGGAATCTTCGGCAACCGYTGGTTCGGCGTGGACCCGATCGCCTCCGGCGCCTTCGGCGTGCCGGCCGGGTTTGCCGTGGCCATCCTCGTGAGCCTGGTCACGCCRAGGAACGCACCGGTCATCGACCGGCTYGTCAATTACCTGCGAAAAGGGTAGGGCAGGTCACAACCACATCCCCGAGGGGGCTGGACAGCCCGAACGGCTCTGCTATAATCGCCGACTTCCCGGAGAGATGGATGAGTGGTTTAAGTCGCACGCCTGGAAAGCGTGTATAGGTTAATAGCCTATCCGGGGTTCGAATCCCCGTCTCTCCGCCAGAACAGCCAGTAGCAAAAAGCCGCCCATCGAGGCGGCTTTTTGCATTTCCAGGCGGGATTCCAACATAACGGTGTTGGAGCGCCTGATGGACCAGGCCGCGGCGCACCCTCGGCGACGTCGGGTCAGCAGCCGGCGCCAGGCCGGGCTACCATACCGTGACCATTCGTCCGAGGAGTCCCGCATGTCCAAGGAAAAATCCGGCGTCGCCTTTCCCACGCTGATCGCCTTTGCCGTGGCCGGCATGGCGTTCACCGCGTCAGTCATCCTCGCGTACTACGCGACCCATCCCCAGCGCATCACGAAGTCATAGCCCGCGCGGGCTCAGGTTCGCTGGGCCTTCCGTTTCTGCACCTTGGCCGCCACCGGCATGACCGGGGCGCGCCGCGTGACGACTTCCACCAGCAGGAAGCCGTCCATCTCGGTTTCGTAGACGGTGCGCCCGCAGATGGGGCAGGGTGCGTGTTCCTTGCGTGGGGTCCTCACAAGGCCCAGCCGGTATTCGCGGATGTGGAGCGTCGCGCCGCAGACGCATTCCACTGGCTCGATGTGGTGCATGCCTCTCCTTGTCCTGGCCGGCGAGGTGACCTGCGCCGTCCTGATGTCAGGGATCACTCTGGATAGTAGTCAAGGCTTGCCGTATCGGAAACGTTTGGCTTCGCGAGGGCAAACCACCGTATTCCAGATGACAGTGTCCGACCAGTCAATGGATCAGCAAAACAGGGTCATGCGGCGGCTTGCATCACGCGGTTGCGGCCGTTGCGCTTGGCGTCGTAGAGCGCCTCGTCGGCGCGGCCATATGCGTGCTCGAAGGTGCGGCCCTGGGCGGACCAGCTCACGCCGAAGCTCGCCGTGACCGGGCAGTCCACGGGGGAGGGGAAGCGATGCGTGGCGATGGCATGGCGCATGTCCTCGGCCAGCGCCAGCGCGTCTTCGAGCGGCACGCCTGGCAGCAGCGCGGTGAACTCCTCGCCRCCCACGCGCCCGATGGCGCCCTCGGCATCCACSGTGTCCTTGAGGCAGGCGGTCACGCCGCAGATCACCGCGTCGCCCACCGGATGGCCATAGGCATCGTTGAGCCGCTTGAAATGGTCGATGTCGAGCACGATCATCGAGAGGCTCCCGCGGGCCAGCGCCGCCGTGGCGCGGTCGATCACGGCGCCACGGTTGAGCGCGCCAGTCAGCGTGTCGTGCGTGGCGCGGTATTCGAGTTCCTGAGCCAGTTCCTGGAGCCGGTGGTTAAGCCGGTTCATCTCCAGTTCCTCACGGTCGCTGCGGCGGATCAGCCGGCGCGTCTCGCGCATCAGCCGCTCGTAGTAGCTGATGAGCTGCCCCAGCGTATGCCGATACGATTCCTCGCCGGCATCGACATCGCAGAACACGGCCTTGGCATGCGCCAGGACGCTGTTCTCCGATTCGAACAGGTCGGGCTCGGACATGATGGCGGCGGGCGGGTTCAACTGCCGGTGGTCGCTACGTCGTGGAACGCAATCGCAGGGAAGTCGTCGTGCAGTTCCTGGCCGAATTCGAGGATGGTGTCGTCGTCCTCGTCATGGAACCAGTGCAGTTCGATGCGGTTGCCGCGCTCGGCGGCGTCGTTCAGCGCGTCGAAGATGCTGAACAGCATCTTGGTGCTCGAGCTGTTGAAATAAGTCAGCGCCACGTTGACCGTGACCGAGACCCCGTCGCACGCCGCCAGGTACTTGCGCAGGCGGGCGATGGCCTCGCCGTAGAACACGGCAGCGTTCTCGGGGTAGGACTCGCCCTTGAGCGAGAGGATGTGCCGCTCGAAGTCGAAGCTCACCTCGGGCGAGGAGGGCGTGGCGGCGATAAACAGGTTTTCCATGGCAGAGGCTCTTCCCGATAGGTCAGATCGTGGCGACGAGCTGGAACATCGTCGATCCCGGATCCGTGTCGATCGGTTGAAAGTTGTATTCGAGGGGCGCGCTGGCATCGCGCGCCATCGTCAGGAAGCCGAGCCCGGCGCCCTTGCTGCCCTCCGGCGCCTCCGCGCGCAGGGTCTGCTTGTAGGCTTGCTTGATCTGGTCCAGCGTCATCGTGCGYAGCGGCTCCAGCGTGGCGCGCAGCTGGTGCACACGCACCGTCGCCACCGGATTGGAACACATCAGGCGGTAGTGCTCGTCCACCATGCTGATGCACACCGAGCCATGGCGCAACTGGCCGCGCTGCTGCTCGCTCTCCGGCGTGGGTGCGGTCAGGGCGTCCGAGGAGTAGTGGACGATGTTCTGCGCCATTTCCACGAAGGACGAGAACAGCTTGCGCCGCGTGGTGCCATCGACCCCGCTTACGGCGAGCTGCAGGCGCACCGCGTCGGACATGGCGGCGATGATGTTCTGCGAAAAGTAGCCGACGTAGTAGAAGATCACGTTGCGTTCCCGAGCCATCGCGAAAAACGGCTCATATTCCTTGTCAATCGATTGTGCGGCGTTCATGTGTCGTGCGGCCGGTGGGGCGCTGTAAGAGTCTGGCGCGGTGTTATCGGGCGCGGAAGCAGAAGAAGGTCAGGTCGTCGCGGCGCCGGTGCTGGCCCTGCCAGGCGCGATGCACCTCGAGCACCGCCTGGCTGATCTGCGCCGCCGATGCCGCGCGGCTGGCGCAGATGGCTTCGCGCATGCGGCGCTTGCCGAACGAGATCTCGCGCGGGCCGCCGATCTGGTCGATCAGCCCGTCCGTGGTCACGAAGGCCACCGTGTCGGGCGGCATCGGCACGGCCGCGTTCTGCCACGCGTAGTCCATGCCGGTGTCGACGTAGCCGACGCCCATGCGGGCGCCGTTGATCATCTGGCCCTCGGTGTCACCGGGCTGCAGCACGAACAGCGCGCACTTGGCACCGGCGAAGGTCAGCGTACGGGTGGCGTTGTCGAACCAGAAGAACGCGGCGTCCATGCCGTCGTCGGATTCGGCGATGCCGCGCTCGCCCCGCTGGCCGTCCTGCCCGTCGATGTGGCCGTCGATCTGCCCAAGCATCTGCTTGATGCCGCGATTGACGGCCGCCAGCAGCGCGCCGGGGTCGCGCGGGCCTTGCTGCTCGATGGCCTGCGTCAGCAGCGACGAGGCAATCAGCGTCATGAACGCGCCCGGCACGCCATGGCCGGTGCAATCGGCCAGCGCGGCGAACCAGCCGTCGTCGAATGCTGCGAARTGATAGAAGTCGCCGCCCACCACGTCGCGCGGCTCCCAGACCAGTGCGGCGTCCGGCAGCGTGGCGGCCAGCGTCTGGCGTGAGGTGCGCAGCATCGCCCGCTGGATCGTGCTGGCGTAGTCGATGCTCTGCATGATCTGCCGATTGCGCTCGGCCTGCATGTCGGCCACCACGCGCATCAGCTGCAGGCCGTGTCCCAGACCGATGAACTTGCCGTCGCGGGCGATGATGAAGCCTTCCGCCAGCGCCTTCTCGCCATACTCGACCGCGCGGAACGTCAGCGCGTCGATGCTCATGGCGGCGTCCACGATCAGCGGCTCCTTGTCCATGAACGCGATGCAGCTTTTGCGGTTGTAGAGTTCCTGRTGGTACGGCTTGCTCATCTGCGACAGGAAGATCGACCGGTTGATCAGGCCGATGGGCTTGTCGCGCTCGGTCACGGGCAGGCAGTTGAGGTCGCGGTGTAGCGCAAAGACCTCGAGCACGTCCTGATTCGTGTGGTCGGTCGTCACGGAAGGCGTGATGACGGCCAGATCCTCGGCACAGGGCTGCCGGAAGCGCAGGCGGGCAGCGGAGGGATCAACCAGGACGCCAGACATGACCGAAGGAACCAGGGTGGGGAAAGTGGCCCAGAGTCTACGGCGGATGCATGTCGGCTATGTGACGGTTTTCCTTGTAAATCAATGGTTAAAGCCCCACTCGAGTGGGGTGGCGGCATTAGCGCTCGGCGCTGGTCGACGGGCCGTCCGCGTCGGTCGCCGCGTGCCCAAGCGTGTGCCCCAATGTGTGCCCCAGCGCGCGCCCCAGCAGCGGCCAGCGCTGCGCCGCCGCCCGGGTCTGCACCGCGTCCTGCTGGTCGAAGTATTGCCGCGCGTCGAAGCCCTCGACATGCCGGTCCAGGGCGTCGATGTCGCTGTAGGCGCCMGGGGTGCCGCGCGGCACCGGCGGGGTTTTCTGGGGTTTTGGGGACTTCGGGGGCTGGCTCATTTCTGCTCCACCCAGACGCCATCTGGCGTATGAATCACATAACCCTTGCTCAGCTTCATGGTCACGGTGCCTTCGTTCTCGCCSACCATCATCGTCTGCGGCAAGTTCTCGCTGTAGCTGGCGGTGGGCGGCGCGCCCTGGCGGAACGGGCTGTCTGCCACGAGGTTGAACAGCAGCTGCGACAGCGCCAGGAAGCTGGACGGCGCGTCGATCGTCACCATGCCGCCCGTGGCTGTGRTCGGCAGGCCCACCAGCTTCACGCCCACCGGCACGTGGACGATGCGCGGCGTGGGAATCTCGCGCAGCCCGGAGATCTGGTTTTCGTCGCCCCGCAGCGCCGCGCCATGCTCGGGCACGAACACCACCACCGCCTTGCGGCCGGACTTGCTGATGGTCTCGATGATCCGGTCGACGTCCTCGAGCAGCTTGGCCAGCCGCAGCGGATAGGACTCCAGGCTGGTCAGCCGCTTGCCCGGCAGCCGGTTGCCGTCGTGCAGCGTCACCGTGTTGTAGTAGAGCGCCACGGGGCCGCTGTTCTGCTGGAGGCGGCGCTTGTACCAGTGGTCGAAGGTGTCGTAGTCGCCCAGCACCGGGGAGTCGTCGAAGGCGCGCATCGCCACGGGCACGCCTTCGTTGGACTCGGGCTGGATGCCCGCCACGCCCACTTCCTTGTCGACAAAGCTCCGGAAATTGTCGAAGCGGCCATCGTGGTTCAGCAGCACGTGGGGGCCGAAGCCGGCCTGGGCGAGTGCCTCGAACAGATGGCATTCGRCCGGCGCCGGCGAGTACAGGCTGGCGTGGGGTTCCTGGCCGCACGAGGCGCGCAGCAGCCGGATGGCCGCCGGCCCGCTGTAGCTCGCGGCGGAGCTGAAATTCTTGAACAGGTAGTCGAAGCGCGTGAACAGCGGGTGGTTGCTGGCCTTGGCGGCGTCCATGTCGTCCCAGGACAGCGAGCAGATGTGCAGCACGATGATGTCGAACTGCGCGTCGGGCGTGGCCGTTAGCGGCTGGGCGGTGGCCGAGCGGGTCGATTCCTGCTCGCGGAAGGCGGCCAGCTGGGCATCGTAGCCGCCGCGCACCGCGAAGTCGGCGCGTGGGGTGTCTGCCGCGCGCGCGGTCATCTGGTTGAGCCGCGTCGGCGGGTTGCCGTCGCCGGTGCCGTGCCAGAACGGGATGGCGATCAGCGCCAGCAGCACGAAGGTGGTCACCCGCACCCAGCGGTTGATGATCAGGTAGAGCAGCACCGCCAGCGCGATCGCCACCACCATCTGCAGGGACACGATGCGCTGCGCCAGTTCGAGCAGGTACTCGGGCGTGAACGCGCTCACGTTCGAGAACTGCGACACCACGCGCGCGAACGGCGGCAGCGTCGATTCCCGGTAGGCCAGCATCGCCCCGACCACGATGGCGATGAGCTGGCGCAGCACCCGCAGCGGCCGCGACTCCATCGGCACCGCCAGGAACAGCGCGAACACCAGGTTCGTCAGCCAGTGCGGCTGGAGGTGGCCCGTGTGAAACAGCCAGAGCTTGGCGAGGAAGTAGAGGTTCCAGATTCCCATRGCGATGTGTGGTTCGGCTCCTGCGGCGTGATGGCCGGCGTGATGAATTAAGGCTGGCGGGGGCGGCGGCGCCCGATCAGCAGGTCGACCGCTTCCGCGCAGGCGTCGTAGAGGCGCAGCAGGCCCTGGTAGCCCATCTCGATCACCTCCTTGAGGCTGCGCAGCGGGGCGTCGGCGTGTTCGTCGTCCAGCCAGTCGATCCAGGCGTCGGCGCGGCCGAAGGTGCACTGGATCAGTTCGATCTCGCGCTCGGCCGTCAGGCCCTCCATGCGCACGCCGAGGTGGCGGTTGACGTTGCGCGTGACCAGGCCGGGGAAGTGGTAGGTGCGCGTGCCGCGCGCCAGGCAGACGCCCRCGCGCGCGCCTTCGTCCAGCATCACCTCCACCGGCAGCAGCAGGCCGAGGCCGCCCATCGAGTAGTTCTCGGTGCGGCAGGCGAGCGTGGCGCCGTCCGGCAGCAGCAGCGTGGCCGGCACGCGCATCGGAATGCGGTGGGAGACCCGCACCTGCCGCGCCTCCCGCGCCACGCCCACGGCGGCGCCAAGCATGATCAGGTTGGCCAGCGCCCAGCCCATGTTCATCAGCACCGTGGCCGGCTCGTCGGTGCTGCCGAACAGCAGGTGGCCGACGCCAACCGCCAGCCCGATCACGTTGAGCGCCAGCAGCACCAGGTAGGGCTTGGAGATSGTCCAGTCGAGGTAGTCGTCGGCAATCTGCCCGCCCTTGGCCGTGACGTTGAACTTGCCCAGGCGCGGGTTGATGAAGGCCACCGTGGTCGGCAGCACGATGTACCAGGCCAGCACCGATTCGTAGACTTCGGCCCAGAACGAATGGCGGTAGCGGCCCTGGAGCCGCGAGTTGGTCACGTTGGCCACGAACAGGTAGGGCAGCACGTAGGCCATGATCAGCAGCGCCGAGGTGTTGATCACGTGCAGGCCGAAGTACAGGTAGGCGATCGGCATGGTCAGGAAGATCAGCCGGGGAATGCCGTAGAAGAAGTGCAGCATCGCGTTGCTGTAGCAGATGCGCTGGAACAGGTGCAGCCCGCGCCCGAGCAGCGGGTTGTCGATGCGGAAGATCTGCGCCATGCCGCGCGCCCAGCGGATGCGCTGCCCGATATGGCCGGACAGGCTCTCGGTGGCCAGCCCGGCCGCCTGCACCGTGCGCAGGTAGGCGCTGTTGTAGCCGAGCCGGTGCAGCTTGAGCGCCGTGTGGGCGTCCTCGGTGACGGTYTCCACGGCAATCCCGCCGATCKCCAGCAGCGGCGCGCGCTTGATGACCGCGCAGGAGCCGCAGAAGAAGGTGGCGTTCCAGAAGTCGTTGCCGTCCTGGATCAGGCCGTAGAACAGGCTGCCCTCGTTCGGCACGCGCCGGAAGGTGTCGAAGTTGCGCTCGAACGGGTCTGGCGAGAAGAAGTGGTGCGGCGTCTGCACCAGCGCGCACTTCGGGTCGGCCAGGAACTCGCCCATGGTCATCTGCAGGAAGGAGCGCGTGGGGATGTGGTCGCAGTCGAAGATGGCGATGTACTCGCCGTCCGTCTTCGCCAGCGCCTTGTTGATGTTGCCGGCCTTGGCGTGGAAATTGTCTTCCCGCGTGAGGTAGCCCACCCCGGCCGCCGCCGCGAACTCCCGCATCGCGGGCCGCCGGCCATCGTCGAGGATGAACACGCGCAGCTTGTGCGCCGGCCAGTCCATGCTCAGCGCCGCGTACACGGTGGGTTGCAGCACAGCCAGCGACTCGTTGTAGGTGGGGATGTAGACGTCCACCGTCGGCCATGCCTCCGGGTCGGCCGGCAGCGCCTTRGGCTGGCGGTTCAGCGGCCACGCCGTTTGCAGGTAGCCCAGCCCCAGCACGATCCAGGTGTAGACCTCGGCCGCATAGAGGAGGTAGCCCACGGCGGCCTCGGTGGCCGTGGYGAACTGCAGCGTCTGCGTGGAGCGCCACCAGATATAGCGGCCCGCCATCAGCGCGGAGAGCACCATCATCGCCAGCGTCGGCAGCCGGCCGGGAATGCGCCGCAGCACCATCAACCCGATCCAGACGATGGCGAACAGCAGTAGCTGGCTCGAGAACGTCAGTGGCGTGGTGCTGATGACCGCGCMGGCCAGGCAGGCGAGCACCAACGAGGTGGGCACCGCGAACGGGATGCGKCCCACGCGCGTGGCGACGGCCTCCACGCCATCGCCCACGCGCGCCCAGTCCACGCGGGGCAGCCGCGCGGCAATGCGGCGCCGCATGCGCGTCACCGCGTAGTAGATCGGCCCGAGCAGGCGGTCCAGCCAGCGCCGGAACGGTGTGACCCCCGGCGGCGCGGCAACCTGGCGACGCTTGCGGAGGTCGGCGGCCAGCCGGTAGCGCGGACGAGGCGGGCGGATGAACAGCCGCCACAGCCACGCGGCGGGGTCGCGGCGGCGGCCCATGCCGAGCCGGGCCAGCGCGCGCCGGTACAGCAGCGCGGCCCATTCCGCAGGAATATCGGGCTTGCCGGGGCGGGGCGGCTGGAACACGGCGCGCAGCACCCAGATGCCGCCGTGCGCCGGCGCGGTGACGCCAAGGTGGCGCGCCAGCCGGTCGCGCGCGACGGCCAGCCAGCGGTGGAGTCGGGCGGGCTTGTCGCTCATCGTTCGCGCTCCTGKGGCGGGGCGCCGATCCAGTGGGACACCCACGACGCCAGCCCTTGCAGGTCGTGCGCCGCCTGCGAGTGTGGCGCGCTGCGGCAGAAGTTCTCGCTGCGCGCGAAGGCTTCCGGAATGCCGCTGTCCTCGTGGACGGGGCAGGCCAGCATCGCATTGCCGAGCGTGGCGCGCAGCAGCGTGACGATATCGGCATGCAGCCGCCGTGCCGGCTGGAGTCGCGTGGCCACGTAGCAGGCGGTGTGGCCGCGCCGCGCCAGCGCATCGGTCAGCCGGCCCAGCCCGACGCAGACTTCGGGYTGCGGCGGCAGCAGCACCAGCACGAGGTCGGCCGCGGCGATGGCCTGGCCCGCGTGCGGCGAGGGCCAGGGCGGCGTGTCGATCAGCACCGCGCCGTGCGCCGGCATGGCCACCTGGGCGATCAGCCCGCGCAGCCAGTGCGGCCCCGCGCGCAGCAGCTTGCCGGCCTGGATGTCATCGTCGTCGCTGTCCTGCTCGCCCCAGGGCACGAACAGCACGCCATCGTCGCTGCGCAGCCCGGCCTGCGCCCACGCGGTGGGCGATCCGTCGGCCAGGCAGCCGGACAGCCCCGCGCGCGCCGCGTCGCGCAGGCCGAAGTGGTAGCCCAGCAGATTGCGCGGATCGCATTCGAGCGCCAGCACCGGGTGCCCGCGCCCGGCCAGCAGCGAGGCCAGCGAGGCCGTCACCATGGTGCGTCCGGCGCCGCCGGCGGGGGAGACGATGGCGATGGTCTTCATCGCGGCGGCTCGCGGTCCGGGCGGCGCTTGCCGCGAATCACCATGCCGTGCAGTTGCGGCGGCAGGCGTACGGTGCGGCGTGGGCGCGGCGTGGTCCATTGCGGGAACCAGCGCAGCAGGTCGAAGCGCCAGATCACGAACGCCAGCGGCGCCGCCAGAATCAGTCCCCAGATGAAGTAGCCAAGGAAGATGGACATGTCGCGTCAGTCCTGTCGAAGCAGCGGCACGGGGTGCGGCTGCGGCATGGCACGCGGCTGCGCGGGCGGGGTGTCGCGCAACGGCAGCGTGGGGATCTCCGCCACCGGCGGGGCGTCGCCGCCGTCATGCGCAACCAGCGCGGCGGTGGTGTCAGGCATCGGCGCCGGGCGGGGCGCCTCTTGCTGGCGCGCGAGCCAGCTGCTGTAGTCGGGCGGCGGCACCTCGGCGATCTCGGCCTCGAAGCGGCCCAGCGTGGCGCCGATGGACTCCAGGTCGCCATTGCGCACGTCGCCATGGAACAGCTCGCCCAGCGGCTGCTGGAACACGCGCCGGCACACGGCATCCACGTCGTCCATGCGGCAGGCGAAGAAGAAGGCGTAGAGGCTGTCGCTGCCGGCCGTGCAGAGATCGCCTGCGCGGTTCATGCGGCAGGCGCGCAGCGCCTCCACATGGGCCACTTCGGGCAGCAGCGGCAGTTGCAGCAGCACGTGGGGCAGCCGGATCATGCGGCTGCGCTCCACGGCGTCGCGCACCAGCGAGACGAACTCGGCGGGCGGCACGTAGCCGCTGGTCGAGGTGGTCAGCACGGCGGACAGCGCGTTGCGGTAGTCGGCAAGAATCGGCCGCGAGAACACCTGCCCCTGCAGGCCCTCGATCATGGCCTGCACCCGGGCGAACGGCGTGCGCTGGGCGATGACGAGATTGGCGCCGAGGTTGAGCATCAGCAGCTCGTAGTGCTGGCGCATGGCCTCCTTGTCCTCGCGCACGGCAATCTTCAGCGCGCGCTCGGCGCTGCGCCGCAGCCGGTGCACCTGCTCGGCCAGCGCCTCGAGTTCGCGCCCGCCGCCGTAGTGCAGCAGGACCGTGGCCGCCACCGCGCGGGCGGCGCTGGCCACGGCGGCTTCGTTGCTGTCCACTACACGCCAGTGCTCGGGGATGTAGCGCTCGCGCAGCACCGCGTCGCGGCTGACGATCACGCGCTGCTCGTCCGGCGCGAGCATGCCGGCTTCCTCGATCGTGTCGGTGAAGGTCTGCGCGGCCACCATCAGCCGGTGCTCGTGCGGCGCAAAGCGCAGCGGCACGATCTCGCCTGCCACCACGGCCTGGTTGTCGCGCCAGAACGCCACCTCCCAGGTGTACTGCCCCTGCTGCTGCGAGAGCTGCACCGCGCCGGCAAAACGGCCGTGGAAGCCCTGCAGGTCTGGCGCCGGCTGGCCCGGCTCCGGCGCCGGCGGCCCCATCACCAGCAGCACCGCGCAGCGGTGGCGCGCGCACCATTCGCCCAGGCGCTGGCCTTCCTGAGCCAGCCGCCCCGCATCGTGCCAGGCGAAGAACCCCTCCGCCCCTTCGATCAGCACCATGCTGCCCTGCGCCCCGCACTGGTCCACCAGCGCCTGGAGCGCCTCCATCAACCCGTCGATGGCGGGCCGGCTGGCGTCCGTGGGCGGGCGCAGCGCGCACAGGTTGGCGCGGCCGTGGAGGGCGCGGTTGGCGTCGATGTCGAGCCCATGGGCRCGTAGCTGGGCGGCGATGTCGGCGGCGTCGCGCGTGGAGAGTACCGTGGCCGGCGCGCGYAGCGCCGTGGCGGCGGTCTGCCAGAACAGCGCGTCGCGGGCGGGCGAGGGCTCGGCATAGACCACATGCGCGCGGGCCGGCGTGAGCGTGGCCAGCGCCGGCGACAGGCCGTCGATGGCCAGCCCCGTGCGCGCCTGGAAGCGCGCGCGCAGGCCCGGCAGGGCCGTGGCGGGGATGGCGGGGGCAGCAGTGCGGTCGGTGTGCTTCATCGATCCCCCATCAATAGGCCGAGTASGGCCGCACCGGGTTCGGCGGGAACGGCACCGGGTCGCGGCGACGATCGAACAGGTAGCGCAGCCAGACCATCGCCCGGTTCGGCGCGTAGTCGCGCGAGCGGTCGATCTGGAAGCCTGCGCCGGCCACCCAGTGCGGTGCGAAGGTGTATTCCACCGTGGCGCCGAGCGTGTAGCTGAARCCGCCGCCCGAACCGCCCGTGTAGATCGGATTGCCGGCGAGCTGTTGCAGGTCGGGACGGGTGGGGAAGTAGGGCGCGTCGTCCTCGTAGGTGAACGACCAGCCGGCCGAGCCCTGCAGCCGCCACGACCAGCGCGCGTAGCGCCCGGTCCAGTCGAGCGGGATGCCGAACGAGAGGTAGCGCTGCGGGCTGTAGTAGCCGCCATGGCCGAACGAGTAGAAGCGCTGGTTGTCGCTGTAGCGCCAGTAGTTCAGCACCAGCCCGCTGGTCACGCGCTGGTCGCGCTGGGCGTAGACGGGCAGGTCGAAGCCGGTGCGGACCGTGAACTCGCGGTTCGTCACCACGTTGTGGCCGGTGTAGAGCCCGGCGCCCACGTCGCCGAATACGCTTACGCGGCCGATGTCACGCGCGTAGCGCAGGTGGATGCCGTTGCGCACCACGCCGCCCCAGGTCTCGCCGGTGACGGGGTCGGTGGCGCCGCCGTAGGAGATCAGCGAACTGGTCACGGCCCGCCGCGAGACATCGACGGAGGCGGACGAGACGCCCAGATCCGCCCGATAGCGGAAGCCGCCCACCACGGTCTGTTCGGTAAAGCCGAGCGGCGTGGTACCGAGGTCCGCCCGCCAGCTGTTGTCGGCGCCATCGAACTCGTAGCCGGCGGCCAGCGCCACGCCACGGTCGGTCTGGCCGATGGTGCCGAGGCCCGTGTTGCCGAGCGCGGCGATCTTGCCGAACTCGGACGCCTTCGAGAAGTTGCTCGCCTGCAGCGTGCCGGCGTCGAGCAGCACGGTGTCCGCATGGAAGAACATGTGGCCGGTGTAGCCCTGCGGAATGCGCACGAACAGCGGGATCTCGGTGGCGTGCAGCCGCGAGATGCCGGCATCGCCGGATTTGTTCGACTGCATCACGGCGGTCGCCACCTCACCCTGGCGGCGCGCCTCCAGCCCGGCCAGGGCGCGGCCGGCCGGCGTGCCTTCGGGGCCAGCCAGGACGCCTTCGCGCTGCTCCAGCCCCTGTGCGGTGCGATAGTGCGCCGCCGCGTCGTTGAAGTCGCCACKCGCCTGGGCGATGCGGCCCTGCTGCACGGTGATGTCGGCGCGGTCCGGGTAGCGTTGGGCGAGGTCGTCGACCACRGCGCTGGCCTCGTCCGTGCGCCGCATCGCCGTGAAGCGCCGCGCCACCGAKAGCCGGGTGTCGATGTCGTCGTCGGGGGTATCGGCCAGCACCGCGCGCACGATCTCCAGCGCCTGCGCCTCCTTGCCCTGCCGTTCGAGCATGCGCGCGAGCGTGAGCCGCGCGTCGGCATCCTTGGGATCTTTGGCGAGCACCGCCTGCGCGGCCTCCGCCGCACCCCGGTAGTCGCCGCCGGCCTCGCGCAGATCGGCCAGCGTCAGCAGCCAGCGGCGGTCGGCCTGCTGGGCCTCGGGCACGGCGTACAGCGTCTGCCGTGCCCGCGTCAGGTCGCCGTCGGCCATGAGCCGGTCGGTGCGGCGCAGCGCCAGCCGCAGTGACTGATCGTCGAACGATGCCTGCTGCTCGGCGGTGATGCCGGGCAGGGCGCGCGATTCGGCGATCCACGCCTGCAGCGCGTCGTCGCGGTCGGCGGCGGCCAGCAGTTCGCCGTAGCGCAGGCGGATGTCGAGGTGGGGATCCTCGGGGTGCGCGGCCAGCCAGTCGCTGACCAGCCGCAGGCCCTTGTCGGTCTCGCCCAGCCCGATCCATTCGCGGCCGATGGAGGCGAGCATGTGCGGTTCGTCGCGCGCCGCGATGGCGGCCTGGTCGAGCAGCGCCCGGGCCTCGTCGTCGCGGCCTTCGGCCAGCCGCAGTCGTGCCTCGCGCAGCAGCTTTTGCGCCGCGAGGTTGCTGGCGAGCCCGCGCATGCCTTCGCTGCGTTCGGCCTCGGGCACCGCCGCCAGCACRGCTGTGGCGGCGTCGATGTCGTCCACGGCATTGAGATAGAGCGCCGTGGCGTAGCGCATCTCGGCGGTGGGCGCGGCGGCGACCCCGTCCTCCATGACGCTGCGGCCCAGCACCGGCAGGTTGAGGTCGCGATAGAGACGGGCCAGCGTGTAGCGTGTCCACGCGGCATCGGGCGCCAGCCGGATGGCATCTTCGAGCCGCTGCAGCGCCGGGCTGCGCTTCTTCTGCGCGATGAGCTGGTCGGCCTGCACGGACAGCAGGTCAGCCCGCAGCGCGCGCAGTTCCGACTCGGAGCCCTGCATGCGGCGCGACGCGTCCGCGATCAGCGGGCCGATCTCGTCYTGCCGCTGCTGCGTCTGGAGCAGGGCGACGAGGCTGCGCAGCGCGCCCATGTCCGGCTTCGGCCGGGCCAGCATCTGGCGCAGCAGCGTCTCGGCCTCGGCATCCTTGTGCTGGGCGATCAGCGCGTCGGCCAGAATCGCCTGCGCGTTCTCATTGCCGGGCTGCAGGGCCAGCGCCTCGCGCGCCAGCGCTTCGGCCTGCACCGGCTTGCCCTGGGCGTTGGCCTCGCGCGCACGCGCCACGGTGCCCCAGAACGTGGCCGTGTCCCGCAGGCTGCGCCATTTATTGCGATTGTCCGGATCGAGCGTCATCGCCCGGGAAAACAGTTCGCGGGCTTCATCGTGGCGGCCTTCGCGCAGCCGCACCAGGCCGAGCCCGCCGACCACCTCGCCGTCCTGCCGGCGCTTCTGGTACGCCTTCTGGAGGGCGATGTCGGCCTCGTTGAGCTGCCCGCGCTCCAGCTGGGCCAGCCCGCGCTGCCGCGCCTGCCAGGCGGGATCGGCTTCGAGCTTGCGCTGGGCTTCGCGCTGGGTGCCGAGGCTGGCGAGCGTCTGCTTGGCGGCCTCGTCGTCGGGCACTTCCTTGAGGTAGCGCTCGAACCACACGTAGTAGGCCGGATCTTCGTTGACGCTGTACAGCGTGCGCCGCCAGATGTCGAGCGCGCTCTTGCGGTCGCCATCGGGCCGCTGGGTGAGGTCGTAGAGGATGGCGAGCCCTTCCTGCCGGGTGGCCTCGCGGTCGGTCAGCAGGCTGCCCAGCGCCAGCGCGAGGCGCGAATCGTCCGGCTCCTGCTTCACACGGCGGCGCAACTCGGCAATCGCGCGCGGGCGGCCGGCGGTGGTGCCGGCCAGGATGCGGTAGTAGTCCACCGCCAGCTCGCCGCCCGGCGCGCCGCGCGGGAACAGCGCCTGCAGCCGTGTGGCGGCTTCCTCGGACTTGCCGCTGCGGGCGAGCAGCCGCACCTGCGCCATCTCGCGCTTGTCGCGCGTGGCGATGCGGTAGGCGTCTTCGAGGTCGCGCGTGGCGGCGCTGTCTGGCGCCACCTCGCGCATGCGCCGCAGCACCTTGTCGGCTTCGGCGGGGCGATTGGAACGGATTTCGATCAAGCCCAGCATCTTGAGCGCCTCCGGTTGGCGCGGATCGATCAACAACGCCTTCTCCAGCACGCCGCGCGCCATGTCCGCACGGTTGCGTGCCTCCCACATGCGTGCCGATGCCAGCAACTGCGCCATCTCCCGGCGCGTGGTGGCGCTGGCGGCGGCTGGGGCCGATGCGGCGTCGGCAGCCGCTGCCTCCCCCGGCAGCGCGGCGCTGGCCAGCAGCAGCCACAGCGTGGGAGCTAGCGCCTTGCCGGGCATGCGGTGTTCCACGCCGGCACCAGCTTGCCGTCCGCCTCGAACCGGTACAGGCCATCCACATGCCCCAGCCCGAACAGCGTCAGCACCTGACTGTAGTAGCCGGAGGGCGACTGCGCGGCCAGCGTGCGCGTGCGGTGGGCCTGGGTGCGCGCGGCGTCCGGCTGGCCCTGCGCCAGCATGAACGGTGCGATGGCCGCGGAGAAGCCCGCATTGCCCGCGTTCGGCCCGAACGTGCCCGCCTGCGTGTCCGCCCGCTCGGGCGGGTGGCCGTTGGCGAGCACGTAGTCGGCCATCGGATGCAACGTACGCAGCACACCGGCGCGCAGCGGGTCGCCCGCAGCGGTCATGCCGGCCCACAGGTAGACCCGGATCGAATCATAGGAGCCCGTGGCCTGCGTGTCCGTATCGGGCCGGAAGCCGGCGCCTTTCTGATACAGCACCCAGTCGGGCGAGAAGCCGCGCGGCGCGGTGTCCACGATCAGCCGCCCCGCGCTCTCGACCATGGCCTGCCAGCCGCGGTCCTCGGTCAGCACGGCGGCCAGCCGGCGCATCACCGGCAGCGGCACGTAGCTCGGGTTCAGCCGCCAGCTATCCGGGGTGGGATGAAAGCCGACCGGGCCCGGCAGCAGCGTGCGGCCCAGTCCGGGCAGCACGGCCGATTCCTCGCGCAGCGCGCGCCGGGCGACCAGCGTGCCCAGCGCCGTGAAGCGGCGTTCGCGCCAGAGCCGGCCGGCTTCGAGCAGCGTGTAGGCGATCCACAGGTCGGCGTCGCTGGCCGCGTTGGTGTCGATCATGCCCCAGGTGCCGGCCTCGGGGCCGCTGTCGCGCTTGCCCCAGATCCACGCGGGCAGGTGGGCGCTCAGGTCGCCGCGCGCCAGGTTGTTCTCGGTCCAGCCGAGCAGTTTGTCGAAGGTGGCGCGGTCGTTGGCCACGAGCGCGAAGAACAGCGCGTAGGCCTGCCCTTCGGAGACCGTGGCCTGGCGCTCGGTGCTGGCATCGACCACGCGGCCGTCCGGGCTAATGGTGTCGCGCCGGAAGGCATCCCAGTCCGGCCACGGGCAGGTGGCCGCCAGGCTGGCGAGCGATAGCCCCGCCAGCGTGGCCGTCACCATGCCGCGAGCGATCTGCCTGAGCCAGCGGGGCAGCGCACGCCGCATGTCACCCTCCGTTGCGGCGTGCCGCGATCCGGCCCAGCGCCCAGAACAGGGTCAGCGCCACCAGCAGCCCGGCGACGAGGCCGGCGATGGCCAGCAGCGCCGGGTGGTCCGCCATGCGCACCCACACGCGCGCGTACCAGGGCAGGGTGCCGACGTAGTAGCGCTCGCCCAGGCGCAGCCCCTCCACCTCGCGCTGGCGGACCACGGTGAGGTCGCC
The DNA here is from genome assembly GCF_052114485.1 of Cupriavidus sp. KB_39. NCBI lineage: Bacteria > Pseudomonadati > Pseudomonadota > Betaproteobacteria > Burkholderiales > Burkholderiaceae > Cupriavidus > Cupriavidus sp. KB_39. The sequence continues at coordinate 135,941 of NZ_JBFREV010000004.1, read as the reverse complement.
GCGGATCTGGGCGACCTTGCCGGCGTCCTCGAGCACATCGAGCACATCGCGCACGTTCTCCGGCGCGGTGGCGGTCACGGCGACCACGCTGCGCTGCGCCGCGTACGGTGACTCGAAGCCGATCAGCGCCGCCAGCGGGCCATCGGCCGAGAGGATGGCGCGCCCGGCGGGTGACACGTTGTGGTCTGCCTCGCCACTGAGCCAGTTGGTCCACGCCCCGCCGCGCTGGTCGCGCAGCGTGATTTCGGTGCGGCCCTGCTGGACCAGGATCGGCAGGGACTTGCCCCACTGCGCCAGGATCTCGCCGGCGCTGCCCGTGCCCACCATCAGCAGGTTGCGGTCCTTCACGGTGTCGATGGCCTTGGCCGGCGCCACCGCCACGCGCAGCGCCGGCAGGCCGGTCCACTTGCCCATGTGGCCGAGCAGCGTCAGCATCGCCTCCTGGTCGAGCGCGCTCGGGGCGTCCGGCATGACCACGGCGGTATCGGCCAGGTCCGCCAGCCGGGTGAACGGATAGCCGCTGTTGGCGAAGAAGGCGAGGTTGGGCAGCGCGGCGTAGTGGGAGAAGCCGCTGAAGTCGATCGACGAATCGGGGTCGACCGCCGCGCGCGCCACGTTGGCCGCCGTGGACGCGCACAGGCCGGTCTTCTGCGAGTCCATGTGGAAGCGGAACTGCATCTGGTTGTTGCTGCCCACGCGGAAGGCCGGGATCAGGATTTCGTTGCTGACGGACGCGCTGCCGCCCGAGATCAGCGGCACGCTGACCAGGCTCTCGTCGTTCTGCGCGGTCAGCGGCTTGAGCCGGTACGAGCGCACGAGCTGCTCGTTGATATCGACGCTGAGCACCGAGTCGTTGTAGGTGGACGGCGCGGTGTAGCGGTACCTCACGTTCATCGGCACGGCGCGGTCGTTCCAGCCGTACAGGTCRGCCGGCACGCGCAGGTTCACCCGGATCGGCTCGGGGCTGGCGCCGCCTACCTGGAGCTGCTGCGGGTCCGTGACGAGTTCCTTGAACAGCACGGGGCGGTCCACCGGCGCCCAGGCCGGCGCGTCGTAGGGCTTGCGCGGTTTGCCGAGTTCCACCGACTGCACGCCGGCGCGGTTGCCCGCCATGGCAGCCTTGCCGAGCACCAGCGCATTGGCCGCCACCTGCAGTTCCTGCGGATTGCGGCCCGCGAGCACCAGCAGCTTGCGCGCCGGATTCGACGGATTCGGCATCACGCTGACCGAGGCGCCCTGGATCTCGGGCAACTGGAGGCCCGCCGGGATGGCGTTCGGCATCGCAAAGACAACGGCGTGGGCATCGGCGGGCGGCTGGCTGCGTGACGGGAAGCGCAGCTCCCGATAGCTGGCCAGCGCGCCGAGCCAGGACGACACCACGCCGGCGGCCTGCAGCGTGGCCGCATCGGCATTGGCTGGCAGCACGAAGGGCACGGTGACGCGGCTGTTGTCACGGCGGTCGAAAAACGGGGCGGGCAGCAGCGCGAGGTTGTCCGGCAGCGTGACGGGCAGCTTGGTCAGCGTCAGCGTGGTGGCCGGGCTGATGTCCGCCCAGAGGCTGGAGTGGTAGGGGTCCTCGCAGTGATCGACCGTGTAGTGGGCGATCATCTGCACGTTCAGGCGATTGAAGTCCGTGAAGTAGCGCGGGTCGAGGTCGATCTCGCGCGTGATCTGCTGGCCCGCCTGCTCCTTCTCCAGCGGCAGGGTGGCCACGACTTCGTCGTTGAGGCGGATCTTCAGGTGGGAGAGCGGATAGACCAGCGAGGGCGAATACGTGAAGACCAGCTTGAGCCTGGCGGCCGTGACCACTTCATCGAGGCGCACGCCGATGTTCAGTGTGCGGTCGGGGTCCACGCCGCGCAGCGGGATGGGCTGGTTGGCGCCCATCTGGGCCAGCGTGAGCACCTGGGTGCGGCCCGGGGCCGGTGCAGCGGCTGCCGGGATCGAAGCTGCCGTTGCCGCAGGGGCCGGGGCTGGCGTTTGCGCCATCGCGGACGCGGCACCTGCGGCCATGCACAGCATGGCGAGCCGTTTGCCGCCACAGCGCAGGTCTGACACGAGAAGAGTCATATCGAGTGCCCTGTGAAGGTGGCGCAGCCGCACCATCAAAGAAGACCGAAGCGCCGCGCTCACGGGACTGCGTGACGAATATAGCACGCAGTTTTCGGCGAATTAYGAGGTGGTGCGGGGCGTGGATCGTGAATTAAAAAGAATTCAATTCACATCGCCGYATTCGGGCAAAAGATTGAATTCAGTGGCTCCTGTTTGCGCGAACGGGTCAAGCGTTTGGCGTCACACGGGCGCGGATTGGCGAGAAATGGTGCAGCGTCGATGCACAATTTGCATAAGGGGAGGAAGCGCCATGTGGAAGAATGACAATCTCCTACCCTCATCGCCGTCATCGCGCCATGTCCGAAGCCATCGTCTACCTGAACGGGGACCTGCTCCCGTTGTCCGAAGCCCGCATTCCCGTCCTCGACCGCGGGTTCATCTTTGGCGACGGCATCTATGAAGTGATCCCGCTCTAYAACGGCAAGCCGTTCCGGGGCGCGCAGCATCTGGCGCGTTTGAAGCGCAGCCTGGCGGCTATCGGCATCGACGATCCCTATACCGAAGCCGAATGGCTCGCGCTGATCGGCCGCGTGGTCCAGGCCAACGGCCTGTCGGACCAGATGGTCTACATGCAGGTCACGCGCGGCGTGGCGAAGCGGGCACATGCGTTCCCGAAGGAAGCGGTCACGCCGACCGTGCTGATCATGACCAACCCGATGGCGCTGCCACCGGCGTCGGCGGTGGAGCAGGGCGTGGCCTGCGTGACGATGGAAGACCGCCGCTGGCTGAACTGCCAGATCAAGTCCACCTCGCTGCTCGGCAACGTGCTGGCTGCGCAGGAAGCCGCCGCCAACGGCGTGACCGAGGCGATCCAGTTCCGCGACGGCCAGCTCACCGAGGCCTCGGCGTCGAACGTGTGGCTGGTGCAGCAGGGCCGCGTGGTGGCCCCGCCGAAGGACAACCTGATCCTGGAAGGCATCCGCTACGGCCTGATGGAGGAACTCTGCGCCGCCATGGACATCTCGTTCACCTCGCGCCGCATCTCGCGCGACGAGGTTTTCGCGGCGGACGAAGTCATGCTGTCGTCGGCCAGCAAGGAGCTGCTGCCGGTGGTCACGCTCGACGGCCGCGCCATCGGCAACGGCAAGCCCGGCCCGGTGTTCCAGCGCCTCTACGCGGCCTACCAGGCGGCCAAGGCAGCGCTATAACGCACGGCGTGCCCGTGCTAGGATGGCCGCGGACGAACCACCGAGAGGAGGCCAGTCATGGCCAAGCGCGAGCGCAGCCGGCGCGTCATCATGGAAGAGGTGAGCCGGCGGGTCCAGCAGATCGACGAGATTGCCGACGAAGGCCGACACATCCAGGTGCCGGACCCGCAGCCGCACCCGCGCGATGTGCGCGGCCGGAACTGGGACATGGCCCGCTTCGGCAATGCACGCGGCTTCGAAGCCGCCATCCGCAATGTCGTGGATGACGTCCGGGACGAGTTCGACCTGACCGACGAGCCGGTCTCCACCGYGCCGAACCCGTTCGGCGACTRAGGATTGTGGATGGCGGATGGTGCGGCTCAGGCCGGCGCCACCGCCTCTGCGTAGCGCCAGGTGGCGCCGGACTGGCGCTTGGCGCCGTACATCGCGGCGTCCGCCGCATGCAGCAGCGCGGTACCGCCGCGCGCGTGCACCGGATAGACCGCCACCCCGATACTGAGCGTCGCCCCGATGCTCGCCCCGCCCGCCACGCCGAACGGCTCGGTCATCGCCGCCAGGATGCGCTGGGCGGTCAGCACGGCGTCGTCGGCCTCCCGCAAGGTTCCCAGCAGCACCGCGAACTCATCGCCGCCCAGCCGGGCCGCGCGGTCGGTCTCGCGCAGGCAGGCCCGGATGCGCTGGGCGATGCCCACCAGCACCGTGTCCCCCACGGCATGGCCGTGGCGGTCGTTGATGCCCTTGAAATCGTCACTGTCCAGATAGAGCACGGCCACGCGCTGGCCCAGCGCCGCCGCGCTGCGCACGGCCTGGTCGAGTGCCTCGGTGAAGGCGGCGCGGTTCAGCAGGCCGGTCAGGCTGTCGTGCGTGGCGCGATGTGCCAGCGAGCGGTTCTCGTGCTGCAACTGTCCCTGCCAGGCCTCCAGTTCGTCGAGCAGCACGTTGAAATCCTCGCCCAGCGCATTGAGTTCGTCGATGCGCGCCGGCGGCACGCGCTGGCCGAACGCGCGTTCGGATCGCACCGCATGGGCCACGCGCATCAGGCTGCGCACCGGATCGATGATGTGCACGAGCATGCGGCTGGACAGGTAGTGCGCGCCCACCGCCGTCAGCAGCAGGCAGGCCATCAACGCGAGCATGCCTTTGAGCAGGAAGTGGAGCAGCGCCACGGGGTCGCCGACCACGCGCACGCTGCCCACCTGCTGGGATTCGTGGAAGACCGGCTGGTCCACCGGGCCCGAGGTCAGCAGGTCCCGGGCGAACTGGTGCAGGTCTGGGAAGCGCGCCGAACCATGGCGATGCCAGCTGGCCACCGGCTGGCTGTCCCGATCGAAAATCCAGGCCGCGGTCACGTCTTCGCTGGCGGCGATCATCGCCAGGGTCTCGGCGGCGGCGGCTTCATCGCGGAACACGATCGGCGCCTCCACCGTATAGGCGATGGAGCGCGCCACCAGCCGCAGGTTGTGGTCGGCATAGTCGCGCAGCGCGGTCAGGCCCAGGCCGGTGAGCGTGGTGCCGGCCGTGAAGACGGCGATTAGCGCCACGCTCAGGTGGAAGCGGCGCAGGGTGCCATAGAGCGACGGCCGGGCGGCGCGGGTCATGATGCCGGCGCCTTGCGGCGACCYAGTTGCAGCACGCCGGGGTGGACGTGGATGCCGCTGCGGCCGAGGGCATCGAGGTTGACGCGGAACGAGACCTGCCGCTCGCGGACATTGAGGCAAAACATGCTGCCTGCGTCACATTCGAAGTCTTCCTCGGCGATGATCAGTACCGGGCGGCCGGTCAGGTCGGCCGAGATCTTCTCGCGACGCGGGGCGGACATCGCGCCGACATAGAGCGCGTCGCAGTCGGGCGCCGGGTTGCTGGCCATCGGATCGAGCTGCCGCGTGGCCACCAGCCGGCCTGTGGAGAGCGCGCCGCCCTCCATCAGCTTGCCGGCATAGCGGGCGACGGGGTCCACGCAGAGCCGCAGGGTGTCGCGCTCCACGGGCCAGCGCGCGTAGCCGAGCAGGGACATGACCACGCGCGCCACGGCCTCCGGGCGCGGCAGCGCCGGGGCGGCCGGTGCCAGGTCGTGCGCGGCCAGCCGGGGCGTGGCCAGCAGCAGCGCGGCGAGCATCGGCAAGGCGGGCAGCAGGAGGGACAGAGACTTGGCGCGCGGCACGGGCAGGGGTGGGGGTGGGGGCCAGTAGGGTGGGGTCCATTGGGATGTCGGCACCGGGCCGGCAAACTGTAGCGGGCGCGCCCATGTGGATGTGCTAGAGTCGTCTGAACGCGTTTGTCCACGGAGGGCACCATGGCAACCGAATCCCAATCGCAACAAAAAGGGCAAGTGAAGGCGTTCGTGCAGACCGCGCCGCAGGCAGGGCGCTATGTCTGGATCATTGCGCTGGTGGACTTCAGCGCCCAGCAGGTCCGGCGCACCATTGTGTCCGACGACACGTTCACCACGGCCGACGCCGCGCGCGTGGCCGGCGACGCCCAGCTCAAGGCGATGGCCGCCGATCACTGACGGTCGCTCATCCGGCGTGCCCGGTGACTGTCACGCCACCTCGTTTCCCGATATCCTTTCGCAAGGCGGGCCCCATCGGTCCGTGCCCGCTGCTGCCTGTTTGCCATCGAAAACCCGAAGACAGATAGAAGGAGAAGGAATGCCCAGGCTTCAAGACCAGGTCCAACGCCATCTCGTCCGCGCCATGACAGGCGCGACGCTGCTCGCAGCCACCCTGGCGTTCGCGCCGGCGGCGATGGCGCAGGTCAATATCAATATCGGCATCGGCACCCCGCCGCCGGCCCCGATCTACGAGGCCGTGCCCGCGCCGCGCCCCGGCTATGTCTGGCAGCCCGGCTACTGGGCYTGGGACGACCACGGTCACAAGCACAAGTGGAAGCAGGGCAAGTGGGCCAAGGATCGGCCGGGCTATGTCTACGAGTCGCCGCGCTGGGTGGAGGCGAGCAATGGCTGGGTGATGCAGCCGGAGCGCTGGAACCAGGGGCCGGGCGACCACGGCAAGCACAAGGACAAGGGCGGCAAGGGCTGCCCGCCGGGCCACGCCAAGAAAGGCGAGTGCTGAGTCACGGTCTTCTCATCATGCGGTAACTGCCGCGCGGGGCGCCATGCTAGGATTTCCGCGAGATGATTCCACCCGGAGGCATGAGACATGGCAAAGCAGGTCTTCTCGCGTGCGCAGTATCTCGACATCCTCAACGACAGCCTGCGTCGGCATCCGGGCTGGCAGCCCGGCATGGCGTTTGTGTTCCTGCCCCCGGGCGCGGATGCGGGCCAGGCCTCGGGCGTAGGCTGCACGGGGCCGCTGGAGGCGCTGCCGGTCTATTGCGAGATCGAACGCGTGGCGTCGGGCCTGATCACGGTGCAGCCGGAATAAACCGGCCACCCGGCCCGCCCCGGTACAATGGCGCCCTTACTTAATTCCCCTCGGACAAATTCCCGTGAAGAAGACGGACCTGGAAAAGAACAAAGGCCTCAAGATCGCCCATGAGATGAAGCACGCTGCGGCGGTGCGTGGCGGTGGCGCGGGTCAGGCGGCAACGCTCGCCCGGCGCGAGCAGCGCAAGCTCGACCAGCAGGCCGGCCTGGTGCCGTTTGCATGCAAACTGGAAGGGAAACTGGCGACGCGCCTGCAGGAAMTCGCCAAGGAGCACCCGGGCGGCATGAACGGCCTGATGGCCGAAGTGCTGGAAAAGGGGCTGGCGGGCGTGACCGCCTGAAGCTGGGATGGCCCCTCTCCCTGTGGAAGAGGGGCGCTGAAGGCTTTAGCCTTCGTCTTCCTCGTCGTCGAGGAAATCGCGGCGCAGCAGCCAGTTGGTGATGGCTTCGTCGCAGACCTTCTTGAGCTTGCCTTTCTCGGGCAAGCTGTCAAACAGCTGGAAGTTCACCAGCGCCAGCCCGGCGTCGGTGATGTAGAACAGGCGGTCCGGCTCGTCGTAATGCACGAGGCGGCCGTCGATGCCGGACTCCTCGCTGTCCGCCGGCATGTCCTCCAGCTCCACCACACGGCACGTGAAGCGCGGGCTGCGCGTGTGGGTCAAATATTCAAATTCGTCATGCATGATCTCGCCGCCCTTGCCGGCGATGACAGCGAAGCCCCAGATGAACCGGGGCATCGGCAGATCGGACAGATCGTCAATCTCGTCCATGGTGTTCTCCCTGATGCGATACCCGGCATTATCGCCCAAGTCTTGGCGCCAGCTGCGCCTTTATAGCAGGTACCCCTTCGCCAGCGCGCCAAAGCTCTCCAGTTCGCGCGCCTGCCAGGCCGCGTCGTGCCCGAGTTCCTCGGCCAGGATGGCGGCCACGCGCGGGGCGCCGGCCAGTGCTGCGCGGGCGTCCAGGAACAGCGCGCGGTTGCGGCGGGCCAGCACGTCTTCCACGCGCCGGGCCAGTTCGTGGCGGGCGGCAAAGCGTACGTGGGCCTCGGTCAGGCCGGTTTCGGGCACCGCCAGGACGTCGGCGCCGGGCAGCGCGTGCACCAGCGGCAGGTCGGCGCCGTAGTAGCGGTCTGGCGACCCGGAGCCCGGCGCGGGCAGGTCCGCCGGCAGGCCGGTGGCGCCGTGCAGCGGCAGATCGGCCGTGCGGCCCGGTGCCGCGGGCAGTAGCTGGCGCTGGATCGCCGTTTCCACCACGTCCTCGGCCATCTTGCGATAGGTGGTCCACTTGCCGCCGGTGACCGTGATCAGGCCAGCCTTCGACACCAAAATCGTATGTTCGCGCGACAGCGAGGCCGTGGACGCCTCGCCAGTCGCCTTGACCAGCGGCCGCAGGCCGGCCCAGACGCTGGTCACGTCGGCGCGCGTGGGGTCGCGGGACAGGTAGCGCGCCGCCGTCTCCAGGATGAAATCGACGTCATCGGCGCCCGCGCGGGGCTCCAGCGGCAGGTCGTGGCGCGGCGTGTCGGTGGTACCGACGATGGTGTGGCCGTTCCAGGGCACGACGAACAGCACCCGGCCGTCATCGGTCTTCGGAATCAGGATCGCGCGGTCGCCGGGCAGGAAGCTGCGCGGGATGGTCAGGTGCACGCCCTGGCTCGGCGCCACCATGGTCCGCGCCTGCCCGTCCTCCATCTGCCGCACGGCATCGACCCACACCCCCGTGGCATTGATCACGCAGTCCGCGCGCAGCGGGAAGGTCTCGCTGCCTTCGCCGTTGCCATTGCCATTGCCATCGAGGGCATCCTGCGCGGTCACGCCGGTGATCACGCCGTTTTTCTGCGAGAGCCCGGTCACGCGCATGTAGTTGACCGCCGTGCCGCCCACGTCGAACAGCGTGCGCATCAGCGCCACGGCCAGCCGTGCATCGTCGAACTGGCCGTCGAAGTAGAGGTTGCCGCCGCGCAGCGGCCGGCCGCCGACGTGTTCGGCCAGCGTGGGCGCGGCCTCCAGCGTCTCCCGATGGTTCAGCCAGCGGCTGCCGGACAGGTTCAGGCTGCCCGCCAGCATGTCGTACACCTTGAGGCCGATGCCGTAGAACGGCTGGTCGAACATCTGGTAGGCCGGCACCACGAAGCCCAGCGGCCAGACCAGGTGCGGCGCGTTGCGGGCCAGCAGGCCGCGCTCGTGCAGCGCCTCGCGTACCAGGCTGATGTTGCCCTGGGCCAGGTAGCGCACGCCGCCGTGCACGAGCTTGGTGGCCTTGCTTGATGTGCCCTTGGCGAAGTCGGCCGCCTCCAGCAGCAGGGTGCGATAGCCGCGCGACGCGGCGTCCACGGCCGTGCCGAGCCCGGTGGCGCCGCCGCCGATGACGATGACGTCCCAGCGGGCCTCGCGCCGCAGGGTGTCGAGCAGGGCGGCGCGCGAGGGGGGCTGGATGGGGAGGGCGGGTGTGGGCATGGTGGTTCGGTGCAAATCGATCGTATGTCGGCGAAGTTTGGCGATGGGTCGCGTGGTGAGGCGCGGTCAGGCGGCCGGCGCGTCGTCGCGCGCCCAGTCRCGGGCGCGGTCCACGGCGCGGTGCCAGCGGCCCAGCCGCTGCGCGCGCTCATCGGCGGAGAGGCGTGGCTCGAAGCGGYGCTCCACCTGCCACTGGCGCGCAATCTCTTCGGTATCGGCCCAGTAGCCGGTGGCCAGCCCGGCCAGATAGGCGGCGCCCAGCGCGGTGGTCTCGGTCACGCGGGGGCGCACCACCGGCGTGCCGAGCAGGTCGGCCTGCATCTGCATCAGCAGGTCGCTGCGCGAGGCGCCGCCATCCACCCGCAGCTCGGCCAGCGCGATGCCGGCGTCCTTCTGCATCGCGTCGAGTACATCCACGCTTTGCAGGGCGATCGATTCCAGCGCGGCACGGGCGATATGCGGCCCGCCGGTGCCCCGCGTGATGCCGACGATGGTGCCACGCGCGAAGGGGTCCCAGTGTGGCGCGCCGAGCCCGGCGAAGGCCGGCACCAGCACCACGCCGCCGGTGTCCTCGCACTGCCGCGCGAGCGGCTCCACCTCGGGYGCGCTCTGGATCAGCTTCAGGCCRTCGCGCAGCCACTGGATCGTGGCGCCGCCCATGAACACGCCGCCTTCGAGGCAATAYTGSGTGTCSTKGCCGATCTGCCAGCCAATCGTCGTCAGCAGCCGGTTGCGCGAGGTCACGGGCTGRCTTCCGGCRTTCATCAGGATGAAGCAGCCGGTGCCGTAGGTGTTCTTCGCCATGCCGGGCGAGAAGCAGACCTGACCGAAGGTGGCCGCCTGCTGGTCTCCGGCGATGCCTGCGATGGGGATCTCGGTGCCGAACAGCCGGGCCGAGGTGCGCGCCACCTCGCCGCTGGAGGGCGCCACCTCCGGCAGCAGGCTGCGCGGAATGTCGAGCAGGCCGAGCAGKTCGTCGTCCCAGCGGAAATCGTGGATGTTGAACAGCAGCGTGCGTGATGCATTCGACACATCCGTCACGTGGCGCTTGCCATCGGTCAATTGCCAGATCAGCCAGCTATCGACAGTGCCGAAGGCCAGTTCGCCGCGTTCGGCGCGGGCACGGGCGCCTTCGTAGTGGTCGAGCATCCAGCGCAGCTTGGTGCCCGAGAAATAGGCGTCGATGATCAGGCCGGTCTTTTGCTGGAAGGTGTCGCCGTGGCCCTCGGCCTGCAAGGCTTCGCACATCGGCGCGGTGCGGCGGTCCTGCCAGACCAGCGCGCGGCCCACCGGCTCGCCGGTCTTGCGGTCCCACAGCACGGTGGTCTCGCGTTGGTTGGTGATGCCGATGGCGCGGATCTGGGTGCCGCTGACGCCGGCATCGCCCAATACCTCGTGGGCCACGGCCAGCTGCGACTGCCAGATTTCATAGGGATCGTGCTCGACGTGCCCGGGATGCGGATAATATTGCCGGAACTCGCGCTGGGCGATCCGCACCACATTGCCGGCGTGATCGAACAGGATGGCGCGCGAGCTGCTGGTGCCCTGGTCGAGGGCCAGCACGTACTGGGGCTGCTGCGATGAAGGCGTCGGGGTCATGCGTTCCATCCGGAATTGAATTGCGGCCGGGTTTGCCGGCCAGACATCGCTGCCATGGCCGAATCCTTGTTCCAACCGTCAGATATCGTGAGTGTGGTGCGCGCCGGCGTGACCGCGCGCAGCCCGTTCGAGCCCGCCGCCCACTTGCGGCTGACCGTGGCCGGACAGCAGGTGGGGTGGATGCCCCGCGTCCATGCGGAACTGTTGCGGCGCATCCCCGGCATGCTGGGCGATGGCTCCGCGGGCGAGCCGGACGCCGTGACGCTGCTCCCCGCCTGCACCACCTTCGAGACCCGCAGCGCGGCGCTGGCCACGCTGGCACGGCAACTGGCCGACGCCGGCCACGTGCGCGGCTGGCGCAACGAGTTGTTCGCGATCACCCCGGCCCTCGCCGCGCCGGCGTTCGCCGTGGTGGAGCGCGCTGCAGCGCGCTTCCTCGGGCTGCTGACCTTCGCCTCGCACATGAACGGGATCATCGCCGGCGAGCGGGCGATGTGGATTTCCCGCCGCAGCGAGAGCAAATCGGTCGACCCCGGCATGTGGGACAACCTCGTGGCCGGCGGCATGCCCCACGGCAGCCATCCGCTCGAAACGCTGATCCGGGAATGCGACGAGGAATCCGGCATTCCGCCCGATCTGGCGGGCCGGGCCGCGCCCCACGGCGTGATCGAGGTACTGCGCGAGATCCCCGAGGGTGTGCAGTGGGAGCACGTATACATATATGACCTGACGCTGCCGCCGGACTTCGTGCCGGTGAACCGCGACGGGGAGGTGGCCGAGCACCGGCGTATCGAGCCGGGCGCATTGCTTGCTATCATGGCGGACCGCGCCATGACCGTGGATGCCACGCTGGTGACGCTGGATACGCTTATCCGGCGCGGCTGGACGCCCAGCGCGCCCCCAGCCTGACCCGCCCCAGCCTCGCTGCGCATCACGGTGCCGGCCTGCCACATGATGATTTGCCCGATTTGCCTACGATGAGCGCCACCGGATTTATCCTTACCCTTTCGTGCCCGGACCAGCCGGGCATTGTTCATGCTGTTTCCGGCCTGCTGTTCCAGCACGGCTGCAATATTGTCGATTCCGACCAGTACGGCGACGAATTCACGGGCCGTTTCTTCATGCGCGTGCATTTCATGCCCGCCCCCGGCGGCCCGGACCTCGCCGCGCTGCGCCAGGCCTTCGCGCCGGTCGGTGACCAGTTCGGCATGCAGTGGGATGTATTCGACGCCACCGTGAAGCCGCGCGTGATGATCATGGTGTCCAAGATCGGCCACTGCCTGAACGACCTGCTGTTCCGCGCCAAGGCGGGCGGGCTGCCGGTGGAGATCGCCGCGATCGTCTCGAACCATCGTGACTTCTACCAGCTCGCCGCGTCGTACGACGTGCCGTTCTTCCACCTGCCGCTGATGAACGCGTCCGCCGAGCAGAAGTCCGCGCAGGAAGCGCGCGTGTTCGAGGTGGTGCGTGACCAGAACATCGATCTGGTGGTGCTGGCGCGCTACATGCAGGTGTTGTCCGACGACCTGTGCCGCAAGCTGGCCGGCCGCGCGATCAACATCCACCATTCCTTCCTGCCGAGCTTCAAGGGCGCCAAGCCGTACTACCAGGCGCACGACCGGGGCGTGAAGCTGATCGGCGCCACGGCGCACTATGTGACGGCCGACCTCGACGAAGGCCCGATCATCGAGCAGGAAATCGAGCGCGTGGACCACAGCATGGACCCCGAGCAACTGACCGCCGTCGGCCGCGACGTGGAATGCGTGGCGCTGGCCCGCGCGGTCAAGTGGCATGCCGAACACCGCATCCTGGTGAACGGGCACAAGACCGTCGTCTTCAAGTAAACGGACGGTATCGCACCAAGGGGCGCTGACGCTCTCCCCCGGCCCCTCTCCCGCAAGCGGGAGAGGGGAGCAAACCGGCAGCGCGTGACAGGCCGAGGGTGTTCCTCCCCTCTCCCTCCGGGAGAGGGGTCGGGGGAGAGGGACGGCGCCGGTCAAGGACACCGCCCCCGCTTCATTCCCCGTCCGCCACCACACAATTCACTCCACTGTCCGCCAGCATCTGCACAAACGGCGGCCGTAGCGGCTCGTCCGTGAACAGGCGGTCGATGCTGGAGAGTGGCGCCAGTTCCACCATCGCCTGACGGTTGAACTTGCTGGCATCGGCCGCGAGCCACACCTCGCGCGAGTGCTCCATGATCGTGCGCGCCACCTTCACTTCGCGGAAATCGTAGTCACGCAGCGTGCCGTCGGTCTCGATGCCCGAKATGCCGATCAGGCCGATATCGACCTTGAACTGGCGGATGAACTCCACCGTGGCCTCGCCGATGATGCCCCGGTCGCGCGAGCGCAGCACGCCGCCGGCCACGATGACCTCGCAATCGGGGTTGTCGGCCAGGATATTGGCCACGTGCAGGTTGTTGGTGATGACGCGCAGCCCGCGGTGATGCATCAGCGCGCGGGCAATTTCCTCCACCGTCGTGCCGATGTTCAGGATCAGCGAGCAGCCTTCCGGCACCGCCGCCGCCACGGCCCGCGCGATGCGCACCTTGCCCTCGGCATGCAGCACCTGCCGCTGCCGGTAGGCGATGTTCTCGGTGGTGGACCCATCCATCCGCACGCCGCCATGAAAACGCGCGAGCATGCCGTTTTCCGCCAGCAGATTCACATCGCGCCGCACGGTTTGCAGCGTCACGCCGAACTTGCGCGCGAGTTCGTCGATGGAGGCAAAGCCCTGGTTGCGGACTTCCTCGAGCAGGGCGGTCTGGCGGGGATTGAGCGTCATGTGCCGCATTCTAGTTCAAACACAAACGAAAACAAATGATGCACTGCACGATTGTTTTGTGTTCGTTTATTTGCTAAAACGAGCGGGATGCCATGAATAGTGCCCCTCGGTCACGGTTCTGAATGTGATCGAACAAGCACGCCAATGCAGTTCGAACACGAATCGAACCGATGGAGACCGGATGCAACTGAGCCTGGACGGCGTTGCGCAGCAGGTGGGATCGCAAGCCTATCTTTATCCGATGTCACTGGCGCCTGTACGCGGGGCCGTGACCATTCTCCTTGGGGCCACCCAGGCGGGCAAGACCTCGCTGATGCGGGTCATGGCGGGGCTGGACAAGCCCAGCGCGGGCCGGGTACTGGCCGACGGGACCGACGTGACCGGCGTGCCGGTGCGCGAGCGCAATGTCTCGATGGTCTACCAGCAGTTCATCAACTACCCCTCGCTTACCGTCTTCGACAACATCGCCTCGCCGCTGCGGCTGCGCAACGTGCGCGGGCCGGAGCTGGACACCCAGGTCCGCGCAATCGCCGGCCGGCTGCGCATCGACCACCTGCTGGCGCGCTACCCGGCGGAGTTGTCCGGCGGCCAGCAGCAGCGCGTGGCGCTGGCCCGGGCGCTGGCCAAGAACGCGCCGCTGATGCTGCTGGACGAGCCGCTGGTCAACCTCGACTACAAGCTGCGCGAGGAATTGCGCGAGGAGTTGACCCAGCTGTTCGCCCATGGCGACGCCACGGTCATCTACGCCACCACCGAACCGGCCGAGGCGCTGCTGCTCGGCGGCTACACGGCGGTGCTCGATGCCGGCGAACTGCTCCAGTACGGTCCGACCCCCGAGGTCTTCCACTATCCCGCCTCGCTGCGCGTGGCGCGGGCGTTTAGCGATCCGCCGATGAACCTCGTCGAAGGCCGGCTGGAAGCGGGCCGCGTAACGCTGGCCGGGAACATCGTGATTCCGCTCCCCGACGTGCAGGCGCCCGATGGCCCGGTCACGGTGGGCGTGCGCGCCGCCGCGCTGCGGCTGGCCGCCGTGCCCGGCGCGGTGGCGGTGCCGGGCAAGGTGGCGCTGGCCGAACTGTCCGGCTCCGACACCTTCGTCCACCTCGATACGGCGATGGGCAACCTCGTGGCGCAGTTCGCCGGGGTGCTCGATCTGAAACTCGGCGCGCCGCTCTCGCTGCATCTGGAGCCGGCCCATCTCTACCTGTTCGACGCCGCCGGCCTGCGCATCCATGCGCCCCAGCGGCCCGGCGCGCTGGCCGATGTGGTCAGCACGCCCATCACCGAGACGGGTGGCTGAGATGGCCAGGATCGACCTCGACCTCGCCCATTCCTACGTCGCCGAACCCAAGACCGATGAGGACTACGCGCTGCTGCCGCTGCGCTTCACCTTCGAGGATGGCGGCGCCTACGCGCTGCTCGGGCCCTCCGGCTGCGGCAAGACCACGCTGCTGAATTGCGTGTCCGGCCTGCTGCGGCCCTCGCAGGGCACGATCCAGTTCGATGGCCAGGACGTGACCGCCGCCACCCCGCAGGCGCGCAACATCGCCCAGGTGTTCCAGTTTCCGGTGATCTACGACACGATGACYGTSGGCGAGAACCTGGCCTTTCCSCTGCGCAATCGCGGTGTGCCGGCGGCCCAGGTCAAGGAGCGGGTGGGCAAAGTCGCCGAAATGCTAGACCTGTCGGCTTCGCTGGACCGTCGCGCGAGCGGGCTGGCGGCGGACGCCAAGCAAAAGATCTCGCTCGGGCGCGGGCTGGTGCGGCAGGACGTCTCGGCCATCCTGTTCGACGAGCCGCTGACCGTGATCGATCCGCACCTGAAATGGCAGCTGCGGCGCAAGCTCAAGGAAATCCATCACGAATTCCGGCTGACGCTGATCTACGTGACGCACGACCAGACCGAGGCGCTGACCTTCGCCGATCAGGTGGTGGTGATGTCGCGCGGCAAGGCGGTGCAGGTGGGCGCTGCCGATGCGCTGTTCGAGCGGCCCGCGCATACCTTTGTCGGCAATTTCATCGGCTCGCCGGGCATGAACTTCCTGCCGGGGACGTGGCGCAACGGCGCCATCGAGGTGGCCGGGCGCCGCTACATGCCGGAGCTGCCGGCGGGCATCGGCGCCTCGCTGGAGGGCGCCGGCACCTTCAAGGTGGGGGTGCGGCCCGAGTACCTGCAACTGGCCGCCGCCGACGACCCCCAGGCCATGCCGATGCGCGTGACGCGCGCGCAGGACATCGGCACGTACTGGCTCGTCACCGGCACGGTGGCGGGGGAGGGCGATCAGGCCGGCGGCATCCTGCGCGCCCGGCTCGGCACCGAGGCGGCCACCCTGGCCCCCGGGGACACGGCGTGGCTCACGGTGTTCAATCGCCACACCTGCTTCTATATCAACGAGGAACTGGTCCAATGAAGCCCGTCAACCAGAAGGCCTGGCTGCTGGTGCTGCCCGTGGTGCTGTGCGTGGCGTTCTCCGCCATCCTGCCGCTGATGACCATCGTCAATTATTCGGTGCAGGACATCATCTCGCCGGAGCGCCGCGTGTTCGTCGGCACGGAATGGTTCCGCACCGTGCTGCGCGATGCCGAACTGCACGACGCCCTGATCCGCCAGCTCGGCTTCTCGCTGGCCGTGCTGCTGGTGGAGATCCCGCTCGGCATCCTGCTGGCGCTGGCCATGCCGGCCAAGGGCTGGCGGGCGTCGGCGGTGCTGGTCATCATCGCGCTGTCGCTGCTGATTCCATGGAACGTGGTCGGCACGATCTGGCAGATCTTCGGCCGCACCGACATCGGCCTGCTCGGCGCCGCCCTGGAGGCGATGGGATTCGACTATAACTACACGGGCAGCGCGGTGGATGCCTGGGTCACGGTGCTGGTGATGGATGTCTGGCACTGGACCCCGCTGGTGGCGCTGCTCTGCTACGCCGGGCTGCGCGCGATTCCGGACGCCTACTACCAGGCGGCCCAGATCGACGGGGCGAGCCGCTTCGCCGTCTTCCGCTACATCCAGCTCCCCAAGCTGCGCGGCGTGCTGATGATTGCCGTGCTGCTGCGCTTCATGGACAGCTTCATGATCTATACCGAGCCCTTCGTGCTGACCGGCGGCGGGCCGGGCAACGCCACCACCTTCCTTTCCCAGTACCTGACCCAGAAGGCGGTGGGCCAGTTCGACCTGGGGCCGGCGGCGGCGTTCTCGATTGTCTACTTCCTGATCATCCTGCTGACCTGTTTCATCCTCTATAACTGGATGCAGCGCGCCGGCACGTCCGGCGGGGAGGAGGTGCCCCATGGCTAGTCAACACGCCAGCAACCGGGCCGGCGCATGGCGGCCGGTGTTCCTGGTGGTCTACCTGTTGTTCGCCATCGTGCCGATCTAYTGGATGGTCAACATGTCGTTCAAGACCAACGAGGAGATCCTGACCACGCTGTCGCTGTGGCCGGCGTCGTTCACGCTCGAGCACTACCGGACCATCTTCACCGATGCCTCCTGGTACTCCGGCTAYATCAACTCGCTGATCTACGTCGCCCTGAACACGGTGATCTCGATCAGCGTGGCGCTGCCGGCGGCCTACGCGTTCTCGCGCTACCAGTTCATCGGCGACAAGCACGTGTTCTTCTGGCTGCTGACCAACCGCATGACGCCCCCGGCGGTGTTCCTGCTGCCGTTCTTCCAGCTCTACACCACCATCGGGCTGATGGACACCCACCTCGGCGTGGCGCTGGCGCATCTGGTCTTCAACGTGCCGCTGGCGGTCTGGATCCTGGAAGGCTTCATGTCCGGCGTGCCGCGCGAGATCGACGAAACCGCCTATGTGGACGGCTACTCGTTCCCGCGCTTCTTCCTGACCATCTTCCTGCCGCTGATCAAGGCCGGGGTGGGCGTGGCGGCGTTCTTCTGCTTCATGTTCAGCTGGGTGGAACTGCTCCTGGCGCGGACCTTGACCTCGGTCAATGCCAAGCCGATCGTGGCCACCATGACCCGCACGGTGTCGGCCTCCGGCATGGACTGGGGCGTGCTGGCCGCCGCCGGCGTGCTGACCATCGTGCCGGGCGCCATCGTGATCTGGTTCGTGCGGCACTACATCGCCAAGGGCTTCGCCATGGGCCGCGTGTAGCGCGCCCCGGTCAAAGAGAGGAGTTCGTCACATGTTGAGCTGGATGGTCTGGACCACCCCGGTGGCGGTGTTCTTCGCGCTGGTGGTGGTGATGTTGATCGGCATGACGGTCTGGGAGGCGCGCTCCCCCACGGTCATGCGCAAGGGCTTCCTGCCGATTGCCACCACGCGCGGCGACCGGCTGTTCATCGGGCTGATGTTCGCCGCGTGGATCAACCTGGCCTGGGTAGGGCTGGGCGAGAAGATGCAGACCTGGTTCGGGCTGGCGGAGGAACCGTCGATCTGGATCAGCGCGGCCATCGCGGCCGTGGTGCTGCTTGTGGTCATGCGCCGTGGCTGACGCCCGCCGGCGCGCGCAGTCGTTGCCGTTCCATCATTCCATTATTCCAATAGGAGACACTGATGAAAGTGCACGTGAAGTTGGGGATGTCGGCCCTGGCCATGGCGGCCACGCTGGCATGCGGCGGGGCGCGAGCCGACGAGGCCGCCGCGAAGAAGTGGGTGGACAACGAGTTCCAGCCGTCGTCGCTGGCCAAGGACAAGCAGATGGCCGAGATGAAGTGGTTCATCGACGCCGCCGCCAAGCTCAAGGCCAAGGGTGTGACGCAGATCAATGTGGTGTCGGAGACCATCACCACGCATGAATACGAGTCCAAGACGCTGGCCAAGGCGTTCGAGGAAATCACCGGCATCAAGGTCAACCACGACCTGATCCAGGAAGGCGACGTGGTGGAGAAGCTCCAGACGTCGATGCAGTCCGGCAAGTCGATCTACGACGGCTGGATCTCCGATTCGGACCTGATCGGCACCCACTACCGTTATGGCGCGATCCTGCCGCTGACCGACTATATGAACGGCGCCGGCAAGGAATTCACCAATCCCGGCCTCGACGTGAAGGACTTCATCGGCACCAAGTTCACCACGGCGCCGGACGGCAAGCTGTACCAGCTGCCCGACCAGCAGTTCGCCAATCTGTACTGGTTCCGCGCCGACTGGTTCGCCCGCAAGGACCTGCAGGACAAGTTCAAGGCCAAGTACGGCTATGACCTCGGCGTGCCGACCAACTGGTCGGCCTACGAGGACATCGCCAACTTCTTCACCAACGATGTGAAGGAGCTGGACGGCAAGAAGGTCTACGGCCACATGGACTACGGCAAGAAGGACCCCTCGCTCGGCTGGCGCTTCACGGACGCCTGGCTGTCGATGGCCGGCACCGCCGACAAGGGCCTGCCCAACGGCATACCGGTGGACGAGTGGGGCATCCGCGTGGCGGAGGACAAGTGCACGCCGGTAGGCGCCTCGGTCTCACGCGGCGGCGCCACCAACAGCCCGGCGGCGGTCTACGCGCTGACCAAGTACATCGAATGGATGAAGAAGTTCTCCCCGCAGCAGGCCATGGGCATGACCTTCTCCGAAGCCGGCCCTGTGCCCGCGCAGGGCCAGATCGCCCAGCAGATCTTCTGGTACACGGCCTTCACGGCGGACATGACCAAGAAGGGCCTGCCGGTGGTGAATGCCGATGGCTCGCCCAAGTGGCGCATGGCGCCGTCGCCATATGGGCCGTACTGGAAGCAGGGCATGCAGAACGGCTACCAGGACGTGGGCTCCTGGACCTTCTTCAAGAACACCGACCCCAACCGCCTGGCGGGCGCGTGGCTCTACGCCCAGTTCGTGACGGCCAAGTCGGTCTCGCTGAAGAAGTCGCTGATGGGCCTGACCTTTATCCGCGAGAGCGACATCAACACCGACTACCTGACCAAGAACGCGGCCAAGTACGGCGGCCTGATCGAGTTCTATCGCAGCCCGGCCCGCGTGGCCTGGACGCCGACCGGTACCAACGTGCCCGACTACCCGAAGCTGGCCCAGCTCTGGTGGAAGAACGTGGCCACGGCGGTGACGGGCGAGAAGACCCCGCAGGCGGCCATGGACAACCTGGCCGAGGAGATGGATCAGGTRATGGCGCGGCTCCAGCGCGCCGGCATGACCAACTGTGCGCCCAAGCTGAACCCCAAGAGCGACCCGGCCAAGTGGCTGAGCACCGAGCACGCGCCTTGGAAGAAGCTGGACAACGAGAAGCCGAAGGGCGAGACCATCGCCTATGACAAGCTGCTCCAGGCGTGGAAGGAAGGCCGCGTGCGGTGATGCACCGGTGAGTCGGTAGGGGGGAGGGACGGTGGCGCCAGCGGTTGGGGCGCCACCGTTCCGTTTCAGGTTCCGGACATCGCGCCGGCGGGGGCGGTTGGGGCACCAACCGGCGCGCAATTCGGCGCGGCATGGCGGGCCTTGCCGTGGCGCTTGGCCTCGTAGAGCGCCATGTCGGCCCGCATGAACAACTCGCTGACCGACGAGCCGGTATCCGGTCGATGGATGGCGCTGCCCACGCTGGCCGTGGAGACGAGCGTCAGGCCATCCACGGGGAAGGGCCGCAGCGCGGCCTGCACCACGGTCTGGGCAATCCGTTCCACGGTGGCCGGGTTCGATACGTTGTCCAGGATGATGGCGAACTCGTCGCCGCCGATGCGGGCCACCGCGTCGCCCTTGCGCACGCAGGTGGCGAGCCGTTCGGCGAAGGACACCAGCAGGCGGTCGCCCACCGGGTGGCCGTAGGTGTCGTTCACCGCCTTGAAGTCGTCCAGGTCCACCAGCAGCAGCGCCGCGCGGTGGCCGCCGGCATCGGCGCGGGCCATGGTCTCGTTGAGCCGGCGATCGAAGCCCTTGCGGTTGAGCAGGCCGGTCAGGTGGTCGGACAGGGTCTGTGCCTCCAGCGAGCGCAGCTTCTGGCGCTCCCCGGTCACGTCGCGCGCGAACATGTGCAGGCCGGACACCGTGTCCTGGGCGTCGTTCCACGCCGGCTGGTAGGTGACCTCCCACGCCAGCCCATCGGCCGACTCGCGGGTAAAGGTGGTCACGCGTCCGGCGCGGGCCTCTTCAAGATAGGGCGCATTCGCCACATATTCCGGCGTGCCCCACAGCTCACGCAGCGACAGCCCGGCCACCTGATCGGCAGGGAGGCCGAAGTGGCGCGCGTAGGCCTGGTTCACGAAGGCGAAGCGTTCGTTGACGTCGATGAAGGCGACGAAGTCCGGCACATGGTTGGCAATCGCCTCGATCCGCTTCTCGCTGGCGGCGGCACGGTCCTTGGCGGCCTTCAGCGCGGCCTCTCGCTCGGAAAGCTGGTGCAGCACCTCGGCGAATGAGCCGGCCAGTTCGCCGATCTCGTCGTCGCGCCGCACCGGCAGGTCCGAGACGGCGGCGGGCTGCATCGCCAGTTGGCGCACCGTGCGGTGCAGGTGCTCGAGCGGGGCAAGCAGGCGGCGAATCACCAGCCACATCAGCGCGGCGGTAATCAGCAGGGAAAAGAAGCCGATCACGACCGTGCGCTGGCGGACGTCGATCAGCGGGGCATAGGCTTCCTCCGCCGGAAGCACCGCTACCACCTCCCAGCCATTCGACGACAGCAGGTAGCGCGACACGATGGGCTGAGTGGGCCAGAAGACTTCCCAGTCGGACTCGGCCTGCTCGGCGCCGCACATTTCGCCGAGGGCATGGGCCGGCGCCAGCACGCGGTCCGCCTCGGGGTGCAGCGCGTAGCGCGGATTGGCGCCGGCGGAGACCAGGCAGTAGTAGCCGGTCACGCCCACGCGGCTGTGCGCCAGTTCGCGCAGGAAGTTGTTGGCCGACAGGTTCAGCACGCCGCCCACCACGGCGCGCAGCTTGCCGTCCGTATCGCGCATCGGCACGGCGAGGATGACGCCCGGCGCGGCAGAGTGCTTGCCCTGCAGCAGGTCCGACACGGCGAACGAGGCGCCACGTTCGATGGCGCGGAAATAGTCGCGCTCGCCCACGGTCATCTTTACGCCTTCCGGCACGGCGGTGCTGAACGAGAGCGTGCCGTCCGGGCGGGCCAGGAACACGGCGTTGAAGCTCTCGGGCATATCGACAGCGTCGGTAGCCAGGGCCGACTGCTGGCGCGGGGTCTCGTCCAGATGGGGCGCAAGTGTGCGCGCGAGGCGGCGCAGTACCACCTCACGGGATTCGAGTTTTTCGTCGAGTTGGCCGGCGACCAGTTTGACCAGTGTGTCCTGCTGCGCCTGAAGCAGCGTCTTCAGGCTTTCATAGGCATAGAACTGGGCGTAGCAAGCGCGCGTCACGAGAATGACCGTGACCACGCCGGCTGCGGCGATCGCCATCCGGTACTTCAAGGAGTGCCGCATGAATCTCTTCTTGGTATTTGCACTGAACCCGTTTTATCGGCTGCCGGGCTTTGATCCACAACCCCCGCCCCTTGGCTGGCAACCGATTCGTAGCGTAGCAGACCGCAGGGCCGCGCCGGACGGCCTTTTCGGCAATCTGGTGCGGCATGCCACACGAGGTGGCGCATGCGCCGCGTGGGTCGTGCCGATGCAACAGGCGATGGTGGACCGGGGTGCGCGTTGTTGCGTTAAGGGCAGTCGGCGAGGGTGTCCGCCAGCCAGTCGATCACGGGCCGGAAGCGGGAGGCGCCCCGGAATTCGGCAGGGTAGGCGAGCCAGACCTCGCGTATCACCTCGGGCACCTCGCGCACCAGTTGCAACGCCGGATCGTCGTGGGCCAGGAAGTGGGGCAGCAGGGCGATGCCGAGCCCGGCGCGCACGGCGGCGCGCACCCCAAGCAGGCTGTTGGACTGGAACGAGAACGGCCGGCCGAGGGACTGCGGCCACGCCACTTCGGGGAGCGTGAAGCCTTCGTCGAGCAGGCCGCATAGCGGCGCGTCGTCGGCCACCGGCCCGCGTGCGGAGGCATAGAGCCCGAAGCGCAGCGTGCCGGCGCGCTGGGCCACCAGTTCGCCCTCGTGCGGGCGGTTCAGCCGCACGGCGATATGGGCGCGGCGCCGGGCGAGGCTGGTGACGCGGTTGTCCACCTCGAGCCGGACTTCCATATCGGGGTTCTGCGCGTAGAGCGACGGCAGCCGGGGCGTCAGGAAGTCGCTGCCGAGCGCCGCCGTGGTCGCCACACGGACCACGCCAGACACCCCCGCGCTCGCGCCTTCCATCTCGCGCAGCAGGCGGTCGGCCGATTGCTCCATTTGCCGCGCCGCCGTCAGCGCATTGCGGCCCACGCTGGTCAGCACGAAGGTGCCGTCGGTGCGCGTGGCCACGGGTTTGCCGAGCGCCGCCTCCAGCCGGCGGATGCGTCGGATCGCCGTGGCGTGGGTAATGTCCAGTTCCCGCGCGCAGGCCGAATAGCTGCCGGCCCGGATCAGCGTGGAAAGCGTGAGCAGGTCGTCCCAGGAGATTGTGCTTTTTTGCACAGTGAGTGTGAGTTCGTGGCGAATTGGCGCACAGCATAGCCTGCCCTACGCTGCGTGCATACCCAACCAGGAGAACCGCCCCATGTCCGCGCCCTTCACGCTGCTCGACGCCGCCGGTGCCAGCCGCACCCCTGCCGCCTGGGAAGCCGCCGTGCTGGTCCTGATCGACCATCAGCGCGAATACATCGATGGCAAGCTGCCGCTGACCGGCATGCCCGAGGCCGTGGCGGCCTGTGCCGACCTGCTGGCGCGCGCCCGTGCCCACGGCACGCCGGTGATCCATGTGGTGCATCACGGCAAGGCCGGCGGCGCGTTCGACCCGGCCGGCCCGTATGCCGCGATCATCGAGGGGCTCCAGCCCGCGCCTGGCGAGGAAACCGTGGTCAAGCAGCTGCCGAACAGCTTCGCCGGCACCGAGCTGGACGCCCGGCTGGCCGCGCTGGGTAAAAAGGAACTGATCGTGGCCGGCTTCCAGACCCATATGTGCGTCAGCGCCACCGTGCGGTCGGCGCTCGACCACGGCTACCGCGTCACGCTGGTGGCCAGCGCCTGCGCCACGCGGGATTTGCCCGATCCGCTCGGCGGGGAGCCGCTGGCAGCTGCCGAACTGCACCGGGTCACGCTGGCGGCGCTGAATGACCGGTTCGCCACGGTGGTGCCGGACGCCTCGGTCTGGCAATAGGGGGGAGCCGGGCTGGGCGAACTGGCCCTGTGACGCCCCGGGCGCGTAGGGGGTGTGGATGGCAGGTCCGACCGCGGCCCGCCCGGGCGGCTCAGGCATACTAGCGCCTTCGCGCCCCGGGCCCCATCGCCCGCGCGCCCATCCGCTGCCCCCGATTTCATGAAGCGAATCCTGCTGATCAAGATCACCTCGCTCGGTGACATGGTGCATACGCTGCCGCTGGTGTCCGACCTGCGCCGCGCCTATCCCGACGCCGCCATCGACTGGGTGGCCGACGCCTCGTGCGCGGACATTCCGCGCTGGGCCATCGGCGTAGACCGGGTGATTGCGCCGCCGCTGCGGCAGTTCAAGAAGAACGGCAAGAAGTGGAAGGACCTGCGCGGCATCCTGCGCGCCGTGCGTGAGTTGCGCCGCGAGAAGTACGACGTCGTGGTGGACGTGCATGGCGTCTACAAGAGCGCGATCGTCGCCCGGCTGGCCCGCTCGCCGCGCCGCTTCGGCTACGCCGCCGAATTCCTGGGSGAGGCGAAGGCCGAATTCGCCTACACCGACATTTTCGGMCCGCATGGCAACGCCACCTGCCGCGAAAAGATGCGGCTGGTGACGGCCAACGCGTTGGGCTACACCTATCCCGAAGCCGAGACCAACGCGCTGCGCATACCGGCCCCGGCCACCCCGCTGAACACGGACGGCGTGCCGCGCGCGATGCTGTTCCATGCCACCTCCGCCGAAATCAAGAAATGGCCGCAGGCCCATTGGATTGCGGTGGGCCAGTCGCTGGCGGCGCGCGGGTTCCGCGTGCAGCTGCCGTGGGGCTCGGAGAAGGAGCACGAGGAGTCCCGCGCGCTGGCCGCCGCGATTCCGGACGCCGAGGTGCTGCCGCGCATGTCGATCACCGAGGTGGCGCAGCGTCTGGACGCCGCCGCGCTGGTCGTCGGCATGGACACCGGCTTTGTCCATCTGGCCGACGCGCTCGGCAAGCCCACGGTGATGATCTTCACGGCCACTTCGTGCGAGCACTTCGGCGTGCAGAAGCCGGGCCAGTCGGTGTCGATCGGCGACCAGGGCAAGCCGCCCTCGGTGGAGGCCGTGCTGGCCGCCATCGACTCCGTGGCGCCCAAGCTGCCGGGTCAGGCGGGTCAGGCGGGTCAGKCGGGTCAGTCGGGTCCGTCGCATCAGGCCGCCGGCAACGTGTCCGCGTAGGACCAGTACTCGAACTGGACGATCGTGGCGTTGCCATGGGTCGTCACCACATCCAGCATGCAGGGCCGCCGCCGGATCGCCATCCGGGCCAGGTAGCGCGCCGCGCCGGGCACACCGGGCGGCGGCTGGATGCGGTCCCCGTGGCGCATGGCCAGCCGCAGGATATGCACCGGCACGAAGCGGTGCGCATCGTTCATCGTGGTGTGCGCGGCGGCCGTGAACAGCAGCGGTGCGGCCGCCAGCCCGGAAAAGCGCTTGCGCAGCAGGGCCAGCGTGGTCGGGGCCATGGCCGAGCCGATGCCGGGCAGCGCCAGCGCGGTCAGGCCGCGCACATTGGCCGCCCACAGGCCGCCCACCACCAGCATGGGGTCGCGCTTCTCCACCGGCACCGTGTCCCGCAGCCCCTCCCAGATCGCCGTCATGTCGCCGTTCAGGTCGTACAACTGATAGCAGCCGCCAAAGCTGCGCTGGTAGCCGATGATGCAGTCAAGATCCTCGTCGAACACGGGGCGCGCGTCGCGCGGAATACGGGGCGGCCGGATCTCGAACAGGCCGGCGGACACGGCGTAGTGGCCGGTCCACGTCAGCGTCCGGCCGGAGACGGCCTGCAGGGTGATTTCATCGGGAAGGACATCRAGGGACATGCGCGGTGCTTTGTGGTGGGACGGAACCCCCACGGTAAGCACGGCGCCCGCTGCTGTCTTTGAGACGATTCTGAAAGTGCAAAAGCCCCCGGGCTAATGGACGAAGCCGCCCTTGATGAAGCGGACCGGCTCGGCGTCCATGCGCAGCAGCAGGGCGGTCAGGCCATCGACGGGGGCATCGACCGATGGATCCGGAGACTGGCGCGGTCCCCCGGACGTGCACAGCAGGTCCGATTCGCGCCACGCGGCCTGCCCCGGCGCCCCTCGGGCCCGCAGCCAGYCCTGGCGGTCGCTCAGCAGGGCGGTGCCCGGCAAGGCCGCCGGGGACACGCCGGCAATGCGCGCCATCACCGCCCACGCCTCGGACGCGGCGGCGACGCAGCCGGCCCGGAACTGCGGCACCTCGGCGGGCGCGTGGCCATCCGGCGTCACCAGCAGGGTCAGGAAGCGCGGGTCCTCCATCGGCAGCGCCGCGCGGCTATCCACGGCCACCAGCCGCACCCGCTGCGTCCCGCGCCAGTCGGCCAGCGAGCGGGGCGCCGCGCCTTCGCATTGCACGGGCATGTCCGGCAGGGCCAGCGCCGTGGGCCACGTCCCCTGCAGGCGCGCGCCGGTGCCGGCGGACAGCGCYTTCATATAGTCGATGACGGCCCAGACATCGGCGTCGCCCAGCGTGGCGCCGAACGCGGGCATGGTCGGYTGGCCRTCGCGGCCSCGCATGCCGGCCACGATATGCCAGAACAGYTCGCCATCGGCGCGGCGGCCCAGCAGCGGGCCGGCGAGCGTCGGCGGCCAGCGCGACAGCGACGCCGCCAGCGGCCCCTCGCCCCGGCCATCGTCGCCATGGCAGGCCGCGCAGTGCCGGGTATAGACCCGTTCACCCCGCGCGATGGAGGCCACGGCGAAGCGGGTAGGACTGACGTGGAAGCTGGTGGGGGCGGCGGGGCCGAGGACGAGGTCGGGCGCCGGCCATGGAGCGAGGATCAGGGCGAGCGCGCCGGCGCCGAACGAGGCCAGCCGGCCCCGTCGCCATGCCAGCGCCAACATCAGCGCGAGCAGCGCGAATGCCATCGCCACGAGGCTCCACGCCAGTTGCCGGGCCAGCCCGGGATCGATCAGCAGTGTCTCGCCGGCAATGCGCCGTGCCCACGGCCACGCCGGCTGGCCGTGGCTATCGCCCGTCAGGCCCAGCGCGTGGCAGAGCCGCAGCAGCGCAAGCTGYGCCGCCTGCAGCCCCGCCAGCAGGTTGTTGAGCCAGACCGAAGCACCCATCACCAGCTGGCATCGAGCCCCAGATGGCGCAGCGCTTCATGSCGCAGCGCAGTCAGGCGCGGATCGCCGCGATGGCGCGGGTAGGGCAGGTCCACCACGATCTCCGCCGTGATGCGCGCCGGCCGCTGGCTGAAGACGATCACGCGCTGGGCCAGGAACAGCGCCTCCTCCACATCGTGCGTGACCAGCAGGGCCGAGAACCGCGCGCGCTGCCACAGTTCGACGAGATCGCTCTGCATGGTCAGGCGCGTCAGGGAGTCCAGCTTGCCGAGCGGTTCGTCGAGCACGAGCAGGCGCGGGTCGTTGACCAGCGCGCGGGCCAGCGCCACGCGCTGCGCCATGCCACCGGAGAGCTGGTGCGGAAACGCGCGGTCGAAGGCTTCCAGCCCCACGCGCCGCAGCGCCTCGTCCACGCGATGCCCCTCCTGCCGGGCGATGCCGCGTGCCTGCAGGCCGAGCGCCACGTTGGCGCGCACGCGGCGCCACGGGAAGAGCGTGGGGTCCTGGAAGACCACGATGCGCGACGGATCGGGCTCGGTGATCGGCGTGCCGTCCTGCAGGATCTGGCCGGACGTGGGCGCATCCAGCCCCGCCACCAGCCGCAGCAGCGTGGACTTGCCGCAGCCGCTCGGCCCCAGCAGCGCCACGAACTCGCCGGGCGCCACGCTCAGGTTCACGTTGTCCAATACGGGCAGGCGCTGGCCGGCATCGCCAAAGTCATGGCTGACGTTGCGGATGTCGATGCGSGCYCCGGCGCTGGCCTGGGCYGCCGGTGCTTCCGCCACGGGTTCACGTTCCAGCACGGCTACCATTTCACAGTTCCTTTCTGCCACGAGAGCGCGCGGTCGCGCACGGCGAACAACAGCGTGATGACGCTCGAGAACAGCAGCGCCATCACGATCAGCGCGGCGTACATGTTCACGTACGAAGCCCAGCCCTGCGCCCAGGTGAGGTACCAGCCCAGCCCGGACTTCACGCCCATCATCTCGGCCGTYACCAGCACMGAGAAYGACGCGCCCAGCCCCATGAACAGGCCGACGAAGA
The DNA here is from genome assembly GCF_052114485.1 of Cupriavidus sp. KB_39. Taxonomy (NCBI): domain Bacteria; kingdom Pseudomonadati; phylum Pseudomonadota; class Betaproteobacteria; order Burkholderiales; family Burkholderiaceae; genus Cupriavidus; species Cupriavidus sp. KB_39. The sequence goes on along the minus strand of NZ_JBFREV010000004.1, from coordinate 108,204 downwards.
CCTGCGGCAGCGCGGCCGGAATCGCCACGCGCAGCACCAGGAACCAGCCGGAGGCGCCCAGCGTGCGCGCCACGTCGTAATAGCTCTTGTTGACGCTCGCCACGCCGGACCACGTGAGCACCGCCACGGGGAACGCGGTGGCCAGCGCAATCAGGAACACGGCGGCCGAGTAGCTCGACGGGAAGAAGTAGAAGGTCAGCGGCAGCAGGGCGGTGGAGGGCAGCGGACCCAGCACGCGCAGCACCGGGTGCACCCAGTAGCCGATGCGCCGCGACCAGCCAATCGACACGCCGATCAGGAAGCCCGCCACGCCGCCATAGGCCACGCCCAGYCCCAGCAGGCGGATGGTGTTGAGGACACTGTCGCCCAGGCGGCGCCAGTCATCCACATAGACCTCGATCAGGGCCTGCGGCGGCGCGAAGAACGGCGTGGGCAGCAGCGCGGCCTTGGCGGTGAGAATTTCCCAGCCGAGGAAGCCGAGCGGCAACGCCACCAGCCACGGCCCGGTGGGGCGCAGGGTGGCCAGCRTGCGGTGCAGCGGGGGGAGGCGCGATCCCGCCAGCGCCAGCCCGGCCAGCGCGGCAGCGACCACCAGCGCGGCGATGCCGAGTTCCTCGGTGTAGGCCCAGTCGGTGAAGCCGGCCACCTTGTTCGGCCAGCGCCAGGTGATGGCGCCGAACGCGGCCCAGGCCAGCGCGGCCAGGAGGCCGGTGGGCCAGAGGCGGCCCGGCCGGGCCACGGCGGCCTGGCGTGGCGCGTTRGCGGCGAGCGAGGCATGCCGGGTGTCGAGCGTGGAGGGACTCGTTGTGGTCATCGCATCATCCCAGTACGTTGGCGTAGACGTGCTGCGCCAGCCGCTTCGCGTCGGTGGACTTCTTCAGCACGCCGATCTTGCGGAAGTCGTCGGCATAGAAGGCGATTTCCTCCTGCAGGTCCACGCCGGTGGGGTGGTGGGTGTAGGTCAGCGTGGCGTAGAGCTTGCGCAGATCGTCCGGGCTGATCTTGGGCGAGTACTTGGCGAAGATCTTCGCGGCCTCGTTCGGGTTCTCGTTGACGAAATCCGTGGCCTGCACGATGGACCGCGCGAGTGCGGCGGCGGCCGGCTTGTCGTTGCGGACCAGATCGCCCCGGGCGCCGACCACGCAGCAGACCTTGCGCGCGTACTCGCCGGTCAGGTTGGTGGCCAGCTCCACGTAGGCGCCGTTGGTGCGTTTCTCCAGCAGGTAGAGATTGGGGTCGCCATCGGCAATCGCCTGGATCTCGCCCTTGTCGACGGCCACGCCGAGCAGGTCGGCCGGGTACTGGCGCCAGGTGATGTCGCGGTCGGGGTCGATGCCATTCTTGGCCAGCAGGATCGTGAAGAAGTGCTTGCCTGGTGCGGCCAGGTCGCTCACGCCCACGGTCTTGCCCTTGAGCGCCTGGAGGTTGGTCACCCCCGCCGCCTTGGCCCCCACCAGCCGCACGCAGCCGCCGTGGGAGCTGCCGATGATCTTGACGTCGAAGCCGGCTTCCAGCGGCTTGAGCCAGCGGTGGATCATGCCCACCGCCGCATCCGCCTTGCCGGTGGCAATCGACTCCAGCAGCTGGTCCGTGGAGCCGCTGTAGTTGATCAGATCCACCTGCAGGCCGTTCTTCTCGAAGAAGCCGCGCTCCTGCGCCACCACGATGGGCGTCAGGCAGAACGAATTCTGGTTCCACGCGAAGGTGAGCTTGCGCGGCGCCGACCACGCCTGCCGGCCCAGGATCAGCGCCGGGGCGGCGAGGGCGGCGCTGCCGGCCAGCCGCAGCACGCCGCGTCGGCGGGTGTTGGGCTGCGGCAGGTTGGGCGGATTCGATTCGTTGGATTGGCTCATGGTGTKGRAACTCCCCGTTTTCGTTGTTGTTGGGCGCAGGCGCAGGTGGCCTCAGGCGGCCTCAGGCGGCCTTGCGGCTGGCTTCCGCATCGCGGCGTGCCACCAGCTCCCGTACGCGTGGAATCAGCTCGCGGCCGTAGTCGATGGCGTCCTCCAGCGGGTCGAAGCCGCGGATCAGGAAGGTGGTCACGCCGACGTCGTAGTAAGCCAGCAGGGCCTCCGCCACCTGTTCGGGCGTGCCGACCAGCCCGGTGGAGTTGGAGCGGCCGCCGGTCTCGCGGGCGATGGCGGTCCAGAGGCGCTGGTCCACGCGATCGCCCTGTTCGGCGGCGGCCAGCAGGCGGCGCGCGCCTTCGCTCTGCTGCGGGCCGCCCCGGCTGTAGCCGGCCTGCACGCGCAGCGCGCGGGTCCGTTCGAGGATGCTGTCGGCACGCGCCCACGCTTTCTCTTCGGTCTCCGCCAGCACCGGGCGGAACGACACCGAGAAGCGCACCTCGCGCCCGTGCTTGGCGGCTTCCGCCCGCACGCGGGTAGTCAGTTCGCGCACCTGGTCGAGCGATTCGCCCCACAGCGCGTAGACATCGGCATGCTTGCCCGCCACGGTCAGCGCCGCCTCGGACGCGCCGCCGAAGTAGATCGGCACATGCGGTTTCTGGGCCGGCTTGACCTCCGAGAAGCCCTGCGTGAAGCGGTAGAACTCGCCGTCGTGGTCGAACGGCTTGTCCTCGGTCCAGATGCGCCGCAGGATGCCCAGGTACTCGTCCGTGCGCGCGTAGCGCTGGTCGTGATCGAGGAAATCGCCGTCGCGCGCCTGCTCGCTGTCGGAGCCGCCCGAGATGAAGTGCACCCCCAACCGGCCGCCGCTGAACTGGTCGAGCGTGGCGATCTGGCGCGCCGCCAGCGTCGGCGCCGTGAAACCGGGGCGGTGCGCCAGCATGAAGTGGATGCGCTCGGTCACGGCCGCCGCGTAGGCAATCGTCAGCGTGGCCGACGGGCCGGTGGAGTGGTGCGGCACCAGGACGCGGTCGAACCCGGCCTGCTCATGGGCCTGGGCGAACGCGCGCACATAGTCGCGGTCGATCACGGGGCCCGAGGGCGGATGGATCTCGGACTGCTTCTGGCTCTGGATCATGCCGATGAAATCGACGCTCATGGCGCGGGCCTCCTTGCGGGCGGTGTCAGGAATGACGAGCAAAGTACGCCCSGCGGGCGGTGGCCCCAAACGAATAAAAACGCGGCTCGATATGCGGCAGAAACCGTCGCTCGATATGCGATATGCGTCGTTATCGGCGCGGCGGGCGCGCGGTACGCTATGCGGCACTCATCGCACGATGCTTTCCCGAGATCCCCCATCATGGCTTCGACTTCCCCGCGTACCACCCTGCGCCGCCTGCCTGCGAGCGAGCCCCGGCTGGCCGAGTTGCTGGCGACGCTGACCGCCCGGCTGGCTACCACCGCCGCGCGCCATGACGCAGACGGCAGCTTCCCGCACGCGAACTTCGAGCTGCTGCACGAACATGGCCTGATCGCCCAGGYGGTGCCGCGCGACTACGGCGGTGGTGGGGCGGGGCTGGCGGAGGCACGCCGGATCATCGCGGCCGTGGCGGCCGGCGACCCGGCCACGGCGCTKGTCCTGACCATGACCTATCTCCAGCATCGCGCCATCGGCCGGGCCGATTCGCGCTGGCCCGAGGYGGTGCGCCGCGAGGTCTTCGCCAGCGCGGTGGAAGAGGGCGCGCTGATCAACTCGCTGCGCGTGGAGCCGGAACTCGGCTCGCCGGCGCGCGGCGGCCTGCCGGGCACCGTCGCCACGCGCGTTGGCGACCGCTGGCGCATTCGCGGCCACAAGCTCTACACCACCGGCATTCCGGCGCTGCGCTGGCTGGCCGTGTGGGGCCGCACGCACGAGCCGGAGCCGCGCGTGGGCATCTTCCTGGTGCCGAAGCCATCGGCCGACACGCCGGGCATCCGCGTGGTGGAGAGCTGGAATCACCTCGGCCTGCGCGCGTCCGGCAGCCATGAAACCGTGTTCGAGGACGTGTGGATTCCGCTCGACCATGCGGTGGACATCCGCCGGCCCGAGGCCTGGGCGCCAGCCGGGGCCAGCCAGGCCGACGTGGAYGCCAATGCCGACCAGCAGGCGTGGATGGTGGGCCTGCTCGGCACGCTCTACGACGCCGTGGCGCGGGCCGGCTTCGACTGGATCCGCAGCTTCGTGCAGGACCGCGCGCCGGGCAGCCTGGGTGCGCCGCTCGCCACCCTGCCGCGCGTGCAGGAGACCATCGGCGAGATCGCCGCGCTGCTGCGCACCAACCAGGTGYTGCTCGACGATGCYGCCGCGCGGGCCGATGCCGGCACGCYGGCCTCGGCGACGGACAGCGGGCTGCTGAAGTACACCGTCACCGGCAATGCGATCCGGGCGGTGGAGCTGGCGCTGCAGCTGTCGGGCAATCACGGCCTGAGCCGCAACAATCCGCTCGAACGGCACTATCGCGATGTGCTTTGCAGCCGCATCCACACGCCGCAGAACGACGCCATCCTGACCGCCGCCGGCCGCGCCGCGCTGGCCGGTTGACCCATATCGGAACGATGGCTTCGTGCTATGTTTAAGGCCGCTGTTCGAGACAGGGCCGCAGCGATCGTCGCCATCCACAGACGGCCCACCGAACGGGATCACCGCGCGGACCACCGAGGAGACACGGGATGCACGACGCCCTGACACACCCCACGCACCCAGCGCGTACGCTCACGCCGCTGCGCGAGTTCATCACCGGCCTCTCGGCGCTGCTCGACCAGCAGCCCGATGAGCCCCGCATCCTGGCCGAAGGCGGCGCGCTGCTCGCCACGCTGGTGGCGCGCGACGACTGGCTGCCCGACGCCTTCGCCCAGCCGCACCCTGAGTACTACCAGCAGGTCCTGCTCCATTGCGATTCCGCCGAGCGGTTCTCGATCGTCAGCTTTGTCTGGGGGCCGGGGCAGCGCACGCCCATCCACGACCACACGGTCTGGGGGCTGATTGGCATGCTGCGCGGGGCCGAGTATTCGCAGCCGTACCGGATCGATGCCGAAGGCCGCCCGCAGTTGGACGGCGCGGCCACGCGGCTGGAGCCGGGCCACGTRGAGGCGGTGTCGCCCACGGTGGGGGACATCCACCGTGTGCACAACGCCTACGAGGACCGCGTCTCCATCAGCATCCACGTGTACGGCGCCAATATCGGCGCGGTGCGGCGGCACGTCTACCCGGAGGCGGGCGAGCGCAAGCCGTTTATCTCCGGCTATTCCAATTCCACCCTGCCCAATCCCTGGGATCGATCGAAGGAACCCGTTTCGTCATGACCGCTTTGCCCTCCGTCATTCCCGCCGTGTTTCCCGCCGTCTCCAGCCTGTCCGTGCGGCAGGCGCTGCTCGGCCGCGCCGAGATCGCGCTGATCGACGTGCGCGAGGAAGACCCCTACGCCCAGGAGCATCCGCTCTGGGCGGCGAACTTCCCGCTCTCGAAGCTCGAACTGGAAGCGTGGCGACGGATTCCGCGCCGCGACACGCGGATCGTCGTCTATGGCGAGCATGCCGGTGAGGATCTGGCGCCGCGCGCGGCGGCGGTGCTGCACGGGTTGGGCTATACGGATGTGTCGCGGCTGGACGGCGGGCTGGCGGCCTGGATCGCCGCCGGCGGCGAGGTGTTCCGCGACGTGAATGTGCCGAGCAAGTCGTTCGGCGAGCTGGTGGAGGCGAAGCGCCATACGCCGTCACTGGCCGCGCAGGAAGTGCAGGCGCTCATCGACGAACGTGCCGATGTGGTCATCGTGGACGCGCGCCGCTTCGACGAATACCAGACCATGAGCATCCCCACGGCCACCAGCCTGCCCGGCGCGGAACTGGTGTTGCGCGTGCGGGAACTGGCGCCGGACCCGCAGACGCGGGTCATCGTGAACTGCGCGGGCCGGACGCGCAGCATCATCGGCACGCAATCCTTGATCAATGCCGGCCTGCCGAACCCGGTGGCGGCGCTGCGCAACGGCACCATCGGCTGGACGCTGGCGGGGCAGACCCTCGACCACGGCGCCAGCCGGCGCGCGCCGGTGGCGGTGGACGCCGCCCACTGCGAGCGGGCCCGTAGCGGCGCCCGGGCGATTGCCGACAAGGCCGGCGTGCAACGGATTGCCCACGACGCCGTGGCGACGCTGGCCCAGCCGGGGCGGACGCTGTACCGCTTCGACGTCCGCACGCCCGAGGAATAYGCCGATGGCCACCTGCCGGGCTTCGCCAGCGCGCCGGGCGGCCAGCTGGTGCAGGAAACCGACCACAGCGCCCCGGTGCGCGGCGCACGGATCGTGCTGGCCGACGACGACCACGGCGTGCGCGCCGACATGACGGCTTCGTGGCTGGCGCAGATGGGCTGGGAAGTATTCGTGGTGGAGCCGGCGGGCGAACATGCTCGCAGCGAGCGCGGCACGTCGGCGGCGCYGGTGCCGGAAGCGGATGCCGTCGATTCCGTCTCGCCAGCCGAACTCGCGAAATGGCTAGAGGATGCGAGCGAGGGCGACATCGCCGTGCTCGACGTGACGGCCAGCGCCAATTACGTCAAGCGCCATATCCCAGGCGCCTGGTTTGCCATCCGCGCCCAACTGGCGCAGGCGCTGGCGACGATCCCTYCGGCAAAACGCTATGTGCTGACCTGCGGCACCAGCCAGCTCGCCCGCTTTGCGGCGGCGGACCTGAAGCGGCTCACATCGGCGCAGGTGGTGGTGCTGGAAGGTGGCACCACGGCCTGGATCGACGCTGGCCTGCCGCTGGAATCCGGCGAAACCCGCCTGGCCGTGCCGAGAACCGACCGCTACCGCCGCCCGTACGAAGGCACCGACAACGCATCGGCCGCCATGCAGGCCTACCTCGACTGGGAATTCGGCCTCATCGCCCAACTCGACCGCGACGGCACGCACTTCTTCGAGGTGGTTTGACGACGGGCTAAGCCCGCGGCTGCAACGCAATCAACGCCATGCCGGCAAGGCACACCACCGCGCCGGCCACATCCCAACTCGTCAGCCGCACCCCATCCACCACCCGCAACCACACCAGCGCCACGACGATATACATGCCGCCATAGGCGGCATACGTCCGCCCGGCAGCGGTGGGGTGGAGGGTTAGCAGCCAGGCGAACAGGGCGAGGGAAATTGCGGCRGGGATTAGCAGCAGCGCGCTCTTCCCCTGCTTGAGCACCAGCCACGGTAGGTAGCAACCGACGATCTCGGCAACAGCGGTGATGGCGAAGAGAAGGGTGAGGCGGAGCATTTAGGGAGGGRAAGCGGACGGGATGGCGCGATTGTGCCAGAGGGCACCGTGCATCCAACTTCGGCGGCGCCCCAAAGCAAAAAGGACCTGGGCTTTCGCCTCAGATCCTTTTTGGTCACCGTATTCTGGTGGGTGGTACAGGGATTGAACCTGTGACCCCTGCCGTGTGAAGCGCCATTCAGCTTCGTAAGTCCTTTAAAATCAAGGACTTACTCGCTTTCCAGTGCTCTACCGCTGAGCAGAATGCCGCACTTTCACTGCTTTGGGACACCGCAGCCTGTACCCGTAGGATGTCACTCTTACTGCGCTTCTGTCAACAGCAGAGCGGCGAGAACCGTCTATCGTAAGTCCCTGATTTCACTCACTCTGTACCCGGACTGTGTCACCAGAATTTCCGAAGGCACCCGGACACAGGCGGCCGCAAATGTCCTCGCATCAGGTCTTTTCTGGTTGCGGGCTGGCCTTCCGTGCTGCCTCCTTCTGTGCCGCTGCTGCCTGGAGGGCAGCGTGCCGCTGTGCCCTCTCGTAGCGAGCGACATACCAATCATCGATCAAGGACTCGATAAGGCCGATCAGCAGGCCAGCCTCTTCCGGCTCTACCTCCACAATCAGATCGATGTCCTTCTCCATGTGCGCGCCGATGTTGCCTATCTTGCGGACTGCCTCAATAGAGTCCCACGTCACGGGGTCTACTTTGTCCTTTATCGCTGCGATTTCGTCTACCAATCTGCCCGGCTTAACTTCGTGGAAGTCGCGAATCATGCCCTGTAGGCACCTTCGGGCAAGCGTGCACGAAGCCTTCGGACTCAGATTTCGGACGAGGCAGGCTTCGCGGTAGTCATCGGCGATTGCCTTTGGGATGTAGTCTGGTAGGGGGCGGGCCGAGGACTGTGGACGCAATTCCCACAACTGCAATTCATCGCCGCCAAGCGTCGGATGACCGTTGCTCCAACTTTCGTGCTCCCGAAGTGTCGCGGTGATTTCGTACTGCTTGCACTGTTCGTTAGGGCAGACAGTGACGTCCACCTGCAACACGAGTTCACCATCAACGGCGTTCTTATCGATCGGGTTGGCGAATCGAGCGAAGTTGTCTCCGCGAATCGTTGCATGATGACCGCAGTATGGGCATTGCCATGGAAAAGCCATTTTTCTCTCTTTCTTACTGTGGATGCGTGTTGCCTTCAAACGAGTTCGACGTGTTCACCGCGACGCCACTACTTTGCAGATGGAAAAGCCAGTACTCGCGCGTTGGTACGACCCTGTTCCAGCGGCGGTGCATCTCTCTTAAGACGCACAGCATCTAGGGAAGCCACCGTTGACTCAAGGCTGAAGAAGCCTGGGGGTAAGCTGCACAAAGGCTCAGTCGCATCTGCGCCGAAACCAATGGCGTCCAGAAGTCCGCCCTTGGTCAAGCCGCCATCTGAGAGGAGCAGGTTGACGGTTCGGGGGAGCAAGCGAATCTGCTCGAAGCCCACGCGCTCATCCAGAGGCTCACCTTTGCGCCAGCCGCGAGCACTGTAGTTCTTCCACAGGCGTACAGCGTACTCCTCGTCAATAATGTCGAGTTGTTTGCACCGCATAATCATGGCGCCAATTGACACCTTCCAACGAGCCTTTAGCGCGACGAAAGTATCTAGGCTGGGGCGAATCAATTCAGCCGCGAACGTCTCAGCGGGAAGTAGGAACGCCGCAGCAAACAGGTGCGCTTGGCGTTCAATTTCCGGGTAGCGCGTCTGAAACTCGATGTTGTCGATGTCTCGATGCAAGACAAGATGTCCAAGTTCGTGAGCGGCATCGAATCGGCTTCTCACACCATTGGCCTTGTCGGCAGCCAGGAATACGTATGGCCGGCCATCTGTGTCGAACCATTGAGAGGCACCATCCATGCGCGTGAAGCCTAGCTCCTCACGTACGCAGATAACGCCAGCGTTCTCCATTGCGAGAACGACATCCGAAATGGGACCAAGTCCCAAATTCCACGTGCGGCGGCACTCTGCCGCCGCCTGTTCAATGTCCGCGTCGGTGATCTTGAGATGGTCGTTCGCGCCGAGACGCGGGACATTTATAGCCGGCCAATCTACCCATTCTTGCAGCACCAAGCTGATTTCGTTCAACCACTTCAGTCGGATGTCCGCGATCGTTTGAGCTTCTTTCGTAACGGCGGCAGTGCTCCTGTAGAAGCAAACTTTGTCACCGTACTCTGGCACCTTGGCAAGGAACCATGAGCTGGGCATGCCAAGTTCCTCGGCTATCCGTTCCAGGGCGTCTGCCTCGGGAACCTGATCTCCTTTTTCCCACTTCGAAACTGTGCCCGACGACCGCCCAACCTTAGCCGCTAACGCAGTTTGCGTTAGTCCTTTGCAAAGGCGAGCCTGTGTCAGGCGCTCAGGCTGGAAGCCTGTAACTCCAGTGCGCATTGTTAGCTTTCAGAGCCGCGCAGGCGGCGCTTGAGTGTTGCGAAGGCCAAGTCGGGCACTTCAATTTGTTCTGCTGGGTGGTACGCAGCCATGACTTCCGAGACGGGGACGAATAGGTGCCAGTCCCGCAGGTTGGTATACGGCACCCCTACCATCACACCGAAGGGGACCGACTGCGACTCTCTTCTGTGCTGCCGGACAGCGACGATCAGGCACCCCAGGCCGTCAGGGATCGGCTCGGTCGGACCGCTGAAAAGATCGGTGTTGGCAGGTTCAAGCGGCTCGTTTACAGCAGCAATTGCCTCACGGTGCTTCGCTTGTCGAGGGGTGCGGTTATTGAAGGGCACACAAATCTGCCCGTAGCGAATCTCGCCGCATGCAACGAGGCTAAACCGCTCACCCTTGGGTTCGGTATGCGGGGCGGCAACCTCCATCCCAGCTTCCACTGCAGCCTTCCGCAGAGCCTCGTTGGAACGGTAGTGCTGCAATTGGGGCTGAACGCGGTATCGCTCCGGTTCCTCGAAGGTGCCGGCGTGCTGGTGCGCCGCAAAGTGTGCGGCTTCAATTTCTTCCACCACGCGCTGGAAAAAGACGGCAGGCGTCCGCGACGCGATGTACTGGATAAGCTGGTCCTTCATCGGACGCTGGACAACTTGCAGGTTCAAGTGACGCTCCATCTACATGAGACTCGGATTTGACCCTATCTTTTCTTCGTTTTGCATCGAAGTGCTGCTTAGTATAGCTGTTATTAAGCTGATGGCCGGAATTTTGATTGGCATTTCTGCGCGGCTGCACACCGCGCGCACGAGACCGATTTCCCCCGTATGCACCCACCCAACGCGCCCGCGCATCGACGCAGGCACGCGCATGAAACACGTAGCCCCCGCGTCCGCATGAAACGTGTCGCGCGCCTAGCCGTAGTGACGAGGCTTGGCAGGGTGGCCTCCAATGCCGCAAACCGCTGGGCCAAAAGTTCACGGTTATGAACCGGGCGCGGCGGGCCTCTCTTTCTTGGGTCAAAAGATACGATTGACACCTTATGGTCTGTGGGTCAGAATGCGGCGTATCTTCTGGCCCAACGGAGCAGCCATGACCCGAATCGCCTACTACCGCGTGTCCACCGCAGACCAATCCATCGAGGCACAGCGCGCTGCGCTAGGCGGGGGCTTTGACCACGAGTTCATGGACGAGGGCGTGTCCGGGGCAACTCAAGCGGCGAAGCGTCCCGGCTTTGCAAAGCTGCTTGAGTTCATCCGCAAGGGTGACAGCCTGCACGTGTACGCCATCGATCGGCTTGGCCGGGACAGCATCGACGTACAGCAGACCGTGCGCGTCCTCCTGGATAAGGGTGTGACGGTGGAAGTCCGGGGGCTGGGCCAGATTAGCGCGACGGGCGCGGGTGGCCTACTTCTGGCCCTCATGGCGCAGATGGCGGAGCTGGAGCGAGAGCGCATTCGGGAACGCACAGAGGCAGGCCGAGCCGTGGCGCGGGCCAGCTTGGCGGCCACGGGCCGTACGCACCGGGGTAAGGTCAGTCTTGGGCGACCCGTGGAGCATGACGCCGCTTCCATCGCAGCATGGCGCTCCGAGAACAAGGCCAGCATCGCAGAGACTGCTCGGCACTTCGGCACGTCCGAGAGCACCGTAAAGCGAGCCTTGAGGGGGTGAGGTGATAGTCTGAGGGCAGGGTGCGTACTCGGTACGCACTCTTTTCTCGGACTTCTCAATAGGTACTACGTACCTAATAGAGCGTGGATAGCTCGCCCTGGGGCTGTGGCGGCATGAAAGCTCAAGCACGGGTGCGACCGGGCGCGGCCACCCCGTACAGATTGTTAAGGCACCCACCCCGCTGTGCGCAACGCGCTGCCGCTGTTACAAAAATGTTCGGTAGTTGACACAAGCGATGCTGTCACGTGCCGAAGGTCGGAGGATTTCCCTCACTTCGCCTACCCGGAAACCCGCGTAGTAGAGCCGTTTCCTTCATTCCCCCTGAATACTTACAGTGTGACGGCGCGGGGAATCTCCGTGGCTACTGCCTGGAAATGTACCCGCGCTTGGTACATCGATCGCTCTTGAAAGGGGGGGCGGGGCCGGCCTAGGATGCGGTCCTCGCGTAGACAAACGCGATCGGGCTTGGCCGCCTGTAACCCAAAGACGCACAGTCGCCATGCTCGGCGCTATCATCTGTGCGCTGTCTCCGCACGCCCCCTTTCAATGGCGAGCCGGGGGCGGGGACACCTTCGGGTGTGCCGGTATCCTTTGGGGCCGGTCGGCCAACCCCGCCTTCGGCTCGCCGCCCGCATCTTGGCCGGTGCACGGCGGGCCTCCAACCATCCCAAGGAGGTCGCACTATGCGCCACGCAGTAACCCACACAAGTCAGCATTCCAATTTCCCCATCTACAGCCAGGGCGAACACGACGCCGCCTACGGCCTCGGCCAGTTCGGCGCGAAGTACTGGCCTGCCGCACGCAAGGCTATGCCATCGGGCAGCACGCTGCGGGATTGGCGGGACAAGTGCGCACGGGACTTCATCGCCAGCATGAGCCCGGAGGGTCATGGGTTGATACCGTCGATGCTGGCCGGGTTCGATGACGAGGCCGAGGACCGCTATGGGCTGGACGAGATGGCCGCAGAATCGCGTCGTGCCGTCGCTGCCGGAGACACTGTGCTGTGCGTTGACGTAGAAGACGCCGATGAGTGGCTGACGATGGGCAGGACGTACCGCGTGCGGGCCGTTATTGCGGATGTGCTGGTCATTACGGACGACACCGGGGACGAGGCGGCACGGCACCACGCCTCGCACTTCGTCCCTGTGTAAGCAGAGGGCGCGGTAGCGCGACGCTCCCAACCCTGCCGCGTTGAGTTCAAGGGCTGGTCTTCGGGCTGGCCCTTTTTCATTGCGTGCTCGCCCTCCGCAAATCCCTATTTCGTTTTCGTCCTACGAAACAGACAAGAGAAACGCCGACTGACCGGGTAACCGGGGAATAGGCAATTTGTATTCGTCCCACGCAAAAGACACACACCCATCCCACGCGGGACGGGGTTGTGCCGTCAGGAGTCGGGCGGCGTGCGTACTCGGTACGCGCTCCTTACGCGAACTTCTCAGTAGGTACTTTGTACCAACTAGAGCGCAGAACGATGGAAACCCAATGAGCACAGAGTTACAAGACAGCACCCAAGCGGAGGCAGAGCGCGTAAAAGAAATTGCCTCCCTCGGCAGGTTGGTCCAGGCAGGCAGGCTTTCCATTGAAGACATTTCAGCCCGCAAGCGGGAGGAGGTACGGAGCTACATCTCGGGGAACCGGGTGACTCCCCAGCGATTCCACGCCCAGCAAAACGCGGAGCTCAGGAAGTACTTCAGTGAGCGAAGCGCACAAGGATTCCAGTCCTACCGCGCGACGCAGAAGGACCATGACTACATCTTTGGCACCATCCTTGACAGGGTGGGCGCGGGGGATAAGCCCGCCGTTAAGCCCATGCTACGGGAGTACGGCGAACGGCAAGGATACGCGCCTGAATGGGCGGAGCGAGTAGCGGCCAAGCGTCAGCCAAAGCGGATGGCCAAGTCACTGAAGGCCCAGCAACACCACCCTGTTATCCAAGACCTAAAGGAAGGGCACATGCTTACGCAAACACATCAGTCTGCACTGAAGAACGCCACGTACAGCGGTCTAGCTGAGTTGCTATTCTCGGGATCACAGATCACCCGTGAGAAGCGGGCGATGCAAGCGCGTATGGACGCGCTAGAGGCACGTCTGGCGGCAGCCGAGGCTGACGTAGCCCGAGCCAACGCGCGCCTTGACGCCAAGGACGCTGGACTGGATTGGAAGGAAAAGGCCCGAGCGATTATTGCAGCAGAACCCTGTATCTCGAAGCGGGAGGTTGCTCGCCGGGTCGGTATGCACGAGAGCACTGTGCGCAAGTACCTATCCGGTTTGCATTGAGCCATGCCTAAGGGACAAGGTTCACGCAAGCATGATCCGCGCTGGGCCTTGTACGGAGTCCAGCCACGGACCAGAGTTCTAACTCGCCGTATCCGGGACATCGCCCGCCAGGACAGTGCCTTCACGGAGGAGCTACGAAAGCGAACAGAGTCGGCACGGGTTGACGCACTGATTGCAGGACAAGGCCGCTACTGGAGCGAGACACCTTGCCCGCGCTGCGGCAGCCCCCACAGACGTGTGTACGACCGCGCGTGCTGGGAGTGCTGGCAGCGAAAGCACCGACCCGCCGCAGTGTGGGATGCGATACGCACAGGCCGAGGCTACTTAGGCGGTAAGCGTAGCAGAGCCGGGTGGCTTGACCAGCAAGACGTGCGAAGGCGCGTCCGAGCCGGCGAATACAACTGCATCACCGAGGGCGAAGTCATCGCCCATGAGCACCCTGACGGGCGACTGGAGATAACCCAGCCACCGGCCCTTCAATGCCCCGACTTGCGGGCAGTTCACCACACCCGACTGTTTCAGCTTGCCGACGAGTACCCCGCGCTTGTGGAGGTGCTGCGCCGTGCTGGCTGGTCCATCAATTGACGAGGAAACCATGAGCGACACCAAAAAACACCCGCTGGAAGCGGACACCCAAGAGCGCGCCTTCTTTGAGGGCGCCGCCAGCAGCAACGCCAAAGCGGCCTACCGCCGCGCCGTGCTGCGCACGACCGGAGCCCTGCCATCATGGGCTGAACGTAAGCGCGCAGGGCGTAAGCCGAAGGCCGTCATCAAGGAGCAAGCATGACTCATGAGCACGACGGCGGTATGAGCGAAGCACCGGAAATTGCGCACTACGAGCGAAAGCCGTTCCTAGACCCACGGGAGAAGCTTGGCGAAATGCGCGTGACGCTCGCCAACCTGAAGGTTCAGCAGGCCGAGGCGGAGCAATGGGAATCGGAGCAGCGCGAGTGGAAGTCACTTGTCAAGTTAATGACGCCGGAGGAGTTCGACCGGGCATGGAAGAACTGCGACGAAGCGTGGGCTATCAACAAGCGACTACTTGAAGACGCCCTGTTTAGGAACTTTGCACTGCCGCTCTATTACCGTTGGCGGGCCGAAAAATGGACGCCGCGATTCGACCGCATCTCCAACCGCATCCTTCCTCGCAACAAGGGGTATCACGGCGCATTGTCCTGGGCGATGGTCTTGCGCATCAATGACCACCTCTACAAGCGAGTGCAGCGACCACCGTTCATCGCTGCTTGTGGTGCCGCAGCGGCCAAGTACAAGAATCAGCAGCCCAAGAGCAGCTTCTCCATTAGCACAGAGGCGTTCGTGTTGGAGTCCGAAATTGCTCTGCTGAATGACTCACGCTATGTCGAGCGCCTGCGCGTAGCGCATGAGGAAGCCGAAGATCGTAACGCCGAACGCTGGCCGCGAGAGCAGGCCCGCCACATAGAGCAGGCCAAGAAGCTCACCGAGGAACGCGCCAAGACTGCACGGCGTTGGGCAAAGGACATTCTGGCGGCAGAGCACGAGGGGAGGGACCTACCAGCCGAGCGACGCGACAAGTTCAGGGCGAACACGCGGGCAAAGCTCGAAGCCCAGCGCACCGCCCAGCGGGAGGCGGGGGCGGCTGCGCTCGCAAGCCGTAATGCCGGGATCGTTGCTGACATTGCCGCTGGGATGGCATCGGAGGACGTGGCCCGAAAGTACGACGTAGCCACCGCCACGGTGCGCGGTGTGCTGCATCGTGCAAGGGTGAGAAGCGGCGCACCTACCGTACTGAAGGCGAACCCGACGCAGGTAGCCGAGAGGAACGCCGCCATTGTCGCGGCGCGGGCTTCGGGCGAATCAGTCCAAGCCGTTGCCGATAGCTTCGGCGTATCAAAGAGCGTTGTCTACAACGTTACCCACGCAACAAGCAGGGAGGAGCAGTGATCGACCAAAACGACCTCGCGCATCCGGAAAACGTCCCACACGCCCCACGGTACTACAAGGCATGGCAGGCACGCCGCGAGGCAGAGCAGGCCGGCCTAACCGGACGCGAGCTTGAACGTCTGCGGGATGAGGAACTGCGTCTTCGCCGCGAGGTTATCAACCACGCGCTCCGACACACGCCGGACCGTATGCGTACCAGCGGCGGACGCAATCAGTACGTGAGCGCAGTGCGTTTGATGCAGCGACGTAACACTTAGACGGCAGCCCACGGGGCAGCGGAGATTAATCAAGCGGAGATAGTGGCCCACGCGACCAGCGCGCGACGGACGAATCGCTATCCAAAACAATTAGGAGAACACGATGAACGAAAACACCGGCACCAGCACCATGACCTTTTCGACTCCGGCCAGTGCGGGCGGCCAAGCTATGCCCGTTTCGCGGGATGCCCAGCGCCAGCAATGGCAACAAAGTCTGGATCACACCCAGGGCGGCACGTATGACCCGCGCTCTGGTACGGCCAACTTCGTCAGCGATGGCCGGCAGATGCATAGCGTGGAAGCAGATCCCACGGGATGGCTGCGTGCTCACGGCATCGTTGCGGTTAGCGACAGGACCGGCCAGCCGGTACAACCGAGCGTGACGCAAGCCCGACAGCTAGTGCAGGCGCACTTGAACAACCTTGCCATGAACGCGGGCTACGCGGGAGCGGCAACCGGGATCAGCGCGAACGACAACAGCCTGCCGCCGCAGTTTGCTCGCGTGCGGGGCCGCTTTGTGTGACCCGTATCGGAACGTATCGAAAGACCAAATCACTGTAAGGAGCAGGATCAATGAGTAATACCGTGAGCACTATCAAATCAGACATCTCGGCGCTGGAAGCGGCCATGCTGCCGAATCAAGAACTCGCCGCACGACTTGCACAGATGGAGGCCGCTGTGTCTGCACTGGCGCAGCAGGAGCGCAAGCTCGAAGCGTTGAGGGTTCGTCTAGGCGAGGCCGAACGAGCCGACGCGGGCCGCAAGGCCGCAATTGCGCGCTATACCATTGAGAGCATCTCATCCGGTGAAGGCTATGGCCTCGCTACGCCGCGCACTGTGCGCTTCACCGAGCGGTTCCATAACAGCATGATGGGAGTAGACGATACGCGCCCGGGCAAGATGCCGTTGCACGGGTGCACCGCTGGCGTATGGGCTGCCATCATGGCCGACCCGTCGAAGATTCCCGCCGAAATCCTGGCGCTCGATGCGGACCCCTCTGTCGCGGTGGACATCCACGCCAAGTTCTGTCGCCAAGGTTACGCGAGCCGCTGACATGACCAGCCTATCTCCTATGGAGGCCACGCGCCTCGCTAATCGGGAGGCAGCACAGCAGGGCGCGGGGGAACGCTACGTGGCGGTCCTCGCTACCTTTGCTGCCGCCAACAAAGACCATTCTGAGGTGCTGAAGCTGAATAGCGCCGCCCTTACAGCGGAGTCTCGACAACGGCTTGAGCGCGCGAAGGCGGCCCTAGCTGTGGCCCGCGCTGCCGTCATAAATGCCTCGTGGCAGGGGAAGCTGTCGAAGGTCGAGAACTTAAGCCACGCCGTGACGGTGCTTCTGGACGGCATTGTGGCGGATGCCCGCAGGCAAGCACCGTAGCAGTCAGCGTGCCGCGAGCCGGTGCAACTTGCACACATTCACCCCCGGCCAAGCGCCGGGGTTCTTATTTCTAGGGCGTGCTTACGCAGCACGCCTCACAAGAGGACATTCACAATGACAATTCCTGATTCCTTTGCCCTCACTTCCAGCGGCCAAGTGGTTCTACAGGACGCGGTTCAGACAACGGGGCCGGCAACGCGAATCGACGGGGCGGCTTCAACAGCCGTCCCCCGTGCTGTTGGCGCGGAACTCGCACCGACCGACTGGAACGGCATCGCGCAGACGGGCATGCGCTCGCTCGAAGCAGTGAACAAGCTGGCTGACGGCGTGCTTAAGCCCTACGTGGAGCGGCTGGAGAAGCAGCAGTATTTCGAGGGGATGTCCAAGGTCGTGCAGGGGCAGACGCTCCAGCAGATCGAGAAGGACGACCCGTGGTACATGCAGGTGTTCGGCCCGTCCGCCACGGTGCGCGGCGCGCAGGCGATGACAGCCACGACCGCGCTTCAGCAGGCCGAGACGGACTTCATGTCCAACATGGACACGCTGCGCCGACAGTCGCCTGATCAGGTGCGGCAGTTCCTCGTGCAGCAGGCTACCAACCTGGGGAACACCGGCGACCCGCTGGTGGACGCCACGGTGCAGTCGAAGCTGGCTGAGTCGTGGGGGCCGATGCTGAAGACCCACATGCGAGAGCACCTCGCGTGGCAGCAGCAGGACATGCTGGACAAGCAGACCAACCTGAACCTCTCGATCGGCAACGGCATGCGGGCGCAGCGCACGGCGAACTCGACAGGCTGGGACCCGGCTGAGAAGGAGTCCGCTTACGCGAACGCTGTGGCCGCCGCTGCGCCGGCTCCAGGCCAGTCGCAGGACTCGTGGAACAAGGGTATGGCGCAGTCCCTCGTGGCCTCCCTACAGAACGGCAACTTCGACCACTACGAGGCGATCAAGGCCAGCCCCTTGTGGAACCAGATCAACGTGAAGGTGCGCGAGCAGATCGAGGAGGCCATGCCTCAGTTCGTGATGAAGGACGCGCACCAGAACCCTGCGATCACCGGCATCACGAACAACCTCGCCGGCTTCGAGTTCACCCTGGCCCACGGGGCGTCCGGCATCACGACGACGCGGGAGTTGGACGCGCACATTGACGACTACAACGACAAGTTCGCGCAGCGCACCGGCGCGGGCGCGCCGCTGATCGACAACTCGAAGCGCGCGGCCCTGCACAAGCAATGGCTGGCGGGACAAGCCGCGATGCAAAAGGCTGCCGCCTCGGCTGCGGGGGCTGACGGCAAGTACATCGATTCGGCGAATTTCGCTAGTACAGCGTTCACCACGGGCAACCACTTTACGCTCAAGGGGCTGGAGCTAGACCGTAAGGCGGTGGCCGACACCATGAACGAGACGTTCGACCGAGAAGTGGGGAGCAACGACCCTGCGCGGATCACGAACTACTTCCGCCGAGCAGCGCAGGTTTCCGTGGCCGAAAGCATGCGCAGTCCGAAATTGGAACAGATGCTCCAGATTGGCGTCAACGGTTTCCTGACGGGCGGTAGTGCTGCGCCGACGAAGGAGCAGATTCAAGCGTTGGCATGGGCCGGCGCGCTGTACCAGTCCGGTGACAATGGCCCGGAGGCGCTGGTGAACTATCTCGGGGCTGACAAGGCTGCCAAAGTGGCCGGCTTCCTGAACAGTGGCACGGACATCAATGACCCGAAGGGGGTGATCGAGTACCGCACTGCGATGCAGAAGGGTCGCCCCGACATCTCTCCGACAGGTGACGAACGAAGGAAGGTTCGTTCGATCATCCAGTCAGAGAACCCCGGTTGGCTGAAGCAGTTGGTCCCGTTCCTCGGTGGTCAAGGCATGCTGTCGAAGTACAAGCTAACGGACGAGACGGTATCGAACCTGGAGAAGACTGTCGCCCCGGATGCCGTGCGCTATGCGACGGCGAACAACTTGCCACTGGAGACGGCCACGAAGCTCAAGCTGGCGGACACGCTGAAGAACGCGGACTTGCTACCCGGCACGATCATTCCGGCACAGGGCAATGTGCAGGGCGACCGGTCGCTCAACGCGGCGGTCAATCGCATCCTTCCCGGCGTAGGTGTGCAATCCACTGAGGTGTACCAGACGGCGGTGCAGAACGTCATCAACACGCAGCTTACGGCTGGCGTGAAGGCGGCGGGTGGCGACATGTCGAACTTCAATGCTAACGATTACGTGATCCGAAGTGGGCAGCAAGTAGGCAATGGAATGCTCCTACTGTTTTTGTTTCCGAAGGACGCAACCAAGGCTGCAACGCTTGGCCCGGCGCAGGTAAGCATCACACCGCAACCCGTGGCCGACGAGATTACGCGCCTCACCAAAGAGCGTGGCACACGCAAGTCGTATGAGTCTGCACAATCACCGACCCTCGATCCGCAAGGGTTCGAGGAGAAGCGAAAGCAAGCTATGCGCAAGGCTGGCCTTCTCGTTGACTAACGTAGCCTGCTTTTTGGGGGGGCGAACAGGCGCGCCTTGTGCTGCCTCTGCTCGTTGATCTTCCCTCGGCACCCGTCAGTGGTGGGGTGTTGGGAGAGAGCAACGAGGCGGAAGGCGTTCTCGGTTAGATTCCTGGATGGGGTGGCGCGGGCTTCGGCCCGAGCGCCGCCTCGCACGAACACAGAACGATAAATGAGGTCGGGTCGATGGGACGTAGGAGAAAGGAGCCGTCGCTTAGCGACGTATTGTTGGATTCGCCTTGGTGGGTATCCGCAGCACTGGCCGTGGCCGCTTACATTGTCTTTCGCGGCGTCTTGCCCGCTGCGCTCGCATCGAATCCTTTCCTTGCGGGCATCGTGATGATGAGCCGATCGCTGGCGTGGGTTCCAGCAACGTTGTTCGCGTTCCTGGGACTGCTGTCGTTCATCCGCGAACGGCGGCAGAAGAACCGTAACGCAGGGGAGGGGCCGCAGCCTAGAGCGCGGCGCCCATCTGTGAGACAACCACGACAGCCCAGGCCAACGTCCTCGGGAGCGAGGCAGCAAGCCAGCGCGCCCGATAAATCAACCGGCTTCCAGCGATCAGTATCGTCAGCAGAGAAACCGGAAATAAATAGCTGGACGCTGGACGCGCTCAAGATTCTGGAGTGGAAGCGATTCGAGTTGCTGTGCGTCGGGTACTACGAGGCTATGGGATTCACCGTCAAGACGGTGCCACATGGCCCAGACGGCGGGATTGACGCCACTCTTTACAAGGCAGGGCTGGATACCCCGGTTGCCGTCGTGCAATGCAAGGCTTGGAGCAAACCAGTCAAGGTGGTGGAGGTTCGCGCGTTGGCTGGCGTAATGCATGAGCACAAGGTGCGCAGGGGCGTGTTCTGGTCTCTGTCTGGCTATGTAGGGCGACCGGTGCAAGAGTCGGCAGAGCGAGCCGGTATCCAACTGCTTGACGGTCCGGCCATCATTGAACGGATTCGCGCGCTGGACCAATACAAGCAGTCAACGCTGCTGGCGCAGGCATTTAAGGGGGATTACCGGACGCCGACATGTGCCGCCTGTGGCGTGAAGATGGTTGAGCGCGAAGGCAAGGCCGGACCGTTTTGGGGTTGCATAAACTATCCCCCTTGCAGGGTCAGGCTGCCCCGCGCTGTTTAACCTTAGAGTCAGCCGAGCTTCTCGGCCAGCTTCGCCGCATCCAGGTGGGTGTACCGCTTGAGCATCCGCAGGTCCTTGTGACCGGACACGCTGGACACTTCCATCTGATTCAGGCCCTTCTCGAACATGCGACTGACAGCCTCGTGGCGAAGGTCGTGGAAGTGGAAGTTCTCCAACTTGGCGCGGTCCACTGCGCGGATGAAGGCGCGCTTAAGAGCATCGGCAGTGACCTCCTTGAAGACTCGGCCAGTCATGTCCTCCGGGGCGGTGGCGCGACGGCGTAGGACTTCCATGGCATTCGTGCTAAGCGGCACGCCTCGGCCCTCGCCGTTCTTCGTCATACCTTCGAGCAGGCGGATAGTGCGGCGCGGGATGCTGACTTGGCCCCAATCCAGCCCGAGTAGTTCGGACTGGCGCATGCCTGTCTCAATGGCGAGTTCCACCACGTCCCGCAGGTAGCCGCCCCTGCTCTCGTCGCAAGCCGCCAGTAGGGCAGTCTCCTCGTCGGGGGAGAGCCTTCGGTCACGGGGAGGGGGATTCTTCGGTCGTTGTACATCCGATACCGGATTGACGCCACCGGACACGCCCCATTCTTTCCGAGAGTACTCAATCATGTGGTGCAGGATGTTGAGTTCCCGGTTGACGGTGGATGCCGCCACCTTCTTCAGGCGCTCGTCGCGGAACTCCCGCACAGCGTCACTCGTGAGCGTACCCACGGTGTACCTCGGGATTTGACTTCGCTGGATGGCCCGGACGTGGTGCTTCTCGGTTTCGGCGCTTTTCTTACGGGGAGTGACTTCAGTGAGGTAGCGGTCCATAAGGTCCGCCATTGAAGTCTTGGAACTCGGCAGTGCCCGCTTGGTTGCGCCGTTGCCGAGACTCGATTCGGTCTCGGCGGTCCAAGCCGCTGCTTCGTCTTTAGAGGGGAATGTCTTCGAGATGATGGGGAATCCGACCTTGCGCACCTTGGCTTGGTAGGAAACGTTCCCCTTGCTGTCTTCCCGGCGAATGATTGTACCCATGAGCAAAACCTCCAGAAACTTCGTTGGAGGCTGCTGTGCCCATAGTTGTACCCGGCTGACAGTGTCAACTGCCGTTATCGCCTGGAAACCAGCATAAATACTGGTGGGTGGTACAGGGATTGAACCTGTGACCCCTGCCGTGTGAAGGCAGTGCTCTACCGCTGAGCTAACCACCCCTTGCTGCGTCGGCGTCGTTGTTGCGTGACGTCGTGCAGTGGAGAAACGAGATTATGCAGATGCCGCAGTATCTTGTAAAGCCCTTTTTTCGGCATTCCGCGAAAAACTTCGCGGGTTACTGCAGCGTCGGCGTCGCTTCGGCGGCGTCCTGCCAGACGGTCTTGCCGCCGCTGGCCTTGTCGAGCTCCTTCAGCACGCCCATGTGGGCGGTGACTTCGTCGTCGGTGGCCAGCAGCACGGGCAGGGTCAGGGCGGAGAGGTCCGCCGCGGCCTGGGCGCCGGCGCCGTGGGGGCCGGCGTCGAGCATGTCGATGACCAGCGAGTTCTGGCCGCGCGTCATGGCCAGGTAGACCTCGGCGAGCAGTTCCGCGTCCAGCAAGGCGCCGTGCAGGGTGCGGTGGGCGTTGCTGATGCCGAGGCGGTCGCACAGRGCATCGAGCGAATTCCGCTTGCCCGGGAACATCTGGCGYGCCTCGCGCAGCGTATCGATCACGTTGGCGGCGTGCGAGCGGAAGGGCTGGTGGCCCAGCCGCTGGAATTCCATGTCGAGGAAGCCCAGGTCGAACGCCGCGTTGTGGATGATCAACTCGGCGTCCTGCACGAATTCGCGGATGTCGTGGACGACTTCGGCGAATTTCGGCTTGTCGGCCAGGAAATCGAGCGTGATGCCGTGGACGGCGATGGCGTCCTCGTGGATGTCGCGCTCGGGGTTGACGTAGTAGTGCAGGTGGCGGCCGGTCAGGCGCCGGTTCACCAGTTCCACGCAGCCAATTTCGATCAGGCGATCGCCGGTGGCGTGGTTCAGGCCGGTGGTTTCGGTGTCGAGAACGATCTGTCGCATGGCGGGCATTCTAACGGAGACGGGGTGGTTACACGGCGATGGACGCCACGCCGCGATTCGCCAGCGCGTCGGCCCGCTCGTTGCCCGGGTGGCCRTTGTGGCCGCGCACCCAGTGCCAGGAAATGGTGTGCGGCTGGCGCGCTTCGTCGAGTTGCTGCCACAGGTCGGCGTTCTTCACCGGCTTCTTGTCGGCCGTCTTCCAGCCGCGCGCCTTCCAGCCGGTGATCCACTCGCTGATGCCTTTCTGGACGTATTGCGAGTCCGTATAGACCTGGACCACGCACGGRCGCTTCAGGGAGCGCAGCGCCTCGATCACGGCCATCAGCTCCATGCGGTTGTTGGTGGTCGGGTTCTCGCCGCCGAACAGTTCTTTCTCATGGGTGCCCGCGATGAGCACGGCGCCCCAGCCGCCGGGGCCGGGGTTGCCCTTGCAGGCACCGTCGGAGTAAATCGTAACTTCTTGCATGGCGTGGTAGATGGGTTCAGCGATGGTCGCGCGGCGTCTTGCCGTGCGTGCCGGTGGGCGTGGCCACCGGGGCGGAGACTGGCGCCAGCGCGGATTTCGGACTTTTCCAGGCCGGGCCGACGAGTCGGATGTTCTTCACCCGCTTGACCGCCGAGATCATGTAGACGGCGCCGAAGATGGGCCACCAGCGGTCGCCGGCCTTCTCCATGAACGCGCTGCGTTGCAGCCAGCGCTCGGTGCGGTAGGGCGGGCAGTAGCAGCCAAAGCGGCCGCGAATGATATCGAACCCGAGCAGCTTGAGCCAGTCCTTGATGCGAACGAAACCCATGGTCTGGGCGTCGCTGGGCAGGAAGGGCAGGGCGCCGAGCCGGTTCAGGCCCTGGCGGGCGCCCCACAGGCTCATCGGGTTGAAGCAGGTCACCACGATGCGGCCTTCGGGCATCAGCACGCGGGAGACCTCGCGCAGCACTTCGTGCGGRTCTTCCGAGAATTCCAGGATGTGGGGCAGGGTGACGAGGTCGATGCTCTGGGTGTCGAACGGCARCTCGTCGAAGCGGCACAACAGTTGGCGGGCGTCCGGATGGGCGTCGCGCGGGCCGTGGGGGCCGGCGCGGCCGTCCAGCGCCAGTGCCGAGAACGGCATACGGTTCTCGCGCAGCGTGTCGATGGCGGGCAGGCCCATCTGCACGGCGTGATAGCCGAAGATGTCCGCCACGACCTGGTCGTACTGGCGCGACTCCCATTCCAGCACGTACTGGCCGGGCGGCGAGGCGAGCCATTCTTCCCAATCTATAATCGGTCGGTTGGACATAGGAGCACTCATGTTGAAAGTGGAGCCAATCCCCGCATTCCAGGACAACTATATCTGGGCGATCCATGACGGGCATAGCGCCGCCATCGTCGACCCCGGCGAGGCTGCGCCCGTGGCGCGATTCCTGGCCGAGCGCGGGCTGGCACTGGGCGCTATTGTAATCACCCATCACCATGGCGATCACCAGGGTGGGGTGGCGGACCTGCTGGCGGACCATCCCAAGGGGCCCGATGGCGCCCCGGTGCCGGTGGTCGGGCCGGCCAGCGAACGTATCGGCCACCGCACCCAGGCGGTGCGCGAGGGCGACACGGTGACGCTGCGCCATCCGGCTGCCACCTTCCGGGTGATCGACGTACCGGGGCACACCGCCGGCCATGTGGCCTATGCGGGCGACCTGCCCGGCGCCGGCCCGGTGGTCTTCTGCGGCGACACCCTGTTCGCCAGCGGCTGCGGGCGGCTGTTCGAGGGCRCGCCGGCGCAGATGCTGGCCTCGCTGGACAAGCTCGCCGCGCTGCCGGGCGACACCCGCGTCTACTGTGCCCACGAGTACACGCGCAGCAATGTGCGCTTTGCGCAGGCGGTGGAGCCGGCCAATGCGGACCTCGCCGCCTGGGCGGCCCGCGTGGATGCGCTGCGCGAAGCTGGCACGCCCACCGTGCCGACTACCGTGGCGCACGAGCGCGCGGTCAATCCGTTCCTGCGCTCGCGCGAGCCGGCAGTGCGCCGGGCCGTCCAGGCCCAGGGSGCGGATATGAGTACCGACGCGGCGGCTTTCGGCGCGCTGCGCGGCTGGAAGGACAACTTCCGCTGAGCGGGCGCAGGGCTTCCGCTGACCCCGGGCCGGCGCGCGGGGAGGGATCGAAAAGGACATCGAATTTGTCCGAAACAGGCCGGCAGATCGGCCGATCGCGGGAAAATCTCATTGACGCCAACGGGGCTTTTCCATAGGATCGGGCCACCTTTTTTTGGCGTCACTTCAGAGAAATTCATGCAATTTGGTCGATTTCTGGCGGTAGTTGCGTGTGCGGCGCTGGTTGCAGCCTGCGCCAGCACACCCACCCCGCCCGCYGGCGAGATGGCCGGCACGACGACCGCCCTCGAATCCGGTCCGCCCAAGGACCCGCTCAATACGCTCAACAGCACCGGCAAGGCCGGCTCGCTGGCCAGCACCACCGTGGTCAACGTGGACCAGGTCAGCCTCGACTGGCTGCGCGGCCCGTCGAACGATATCTGGGACCGCATTCGCCGTGGCTTTGCCATGCAGGACCTCGAGGGCACGCTGGTCGACGACCGCACCCAGTGGTACGCGGCACGCCCTGACTATATGGAGCGGATGGTGGGGCGGTCGAGCCGCTACCTGTACCACATCGTGGAAGAGTTGGAGCGGCGCAAGATGCCCACGGAACTGGCCCTGCTGCCGTTCGTGGAGAGCGCGTTCAATCCGCAGGCGGAATCCACGGCCAAGGCGGCCGGCATGTGGCAGTTCATCCCGAGCACGGGCAAGTCCTAYAACCTCAAGCAGAACATGTTCCGCGACGAGCGGCGCGATGTGCTGGCTTCCACGGATGCCGCGCTCGACTATCTCTCGCGCCTGTACGACATGTTCGGCGACTGGCACCTGGCCCTGGCCGCGTATAACTGGGGCGAGGGCGCCGTGTCGCGGGCCATCGCGCGCAACCAGGCGCGCGGGCTGCCCACGGACTACGCCAGCCTGACCATGCCGAACGAGACGCGCTACTACGTGCCCAAGCTGCAGGCGGTGAAGAACATCATCGCCAACCCGGCCGCGTACGGCGTGAAGCTGCCCGAGATCCCCGATCACCCGTATTTCGTCACGGTGACCACCTCGCGGGACATCGACGTGGCGCTGGCCGCCAAGCTCGCCAACATGCCGCTGGACGAGTTCAAGGCGCTGAACCCCTCGTTCAACCGCCCGGTGATCCTCGGCGCGGCCAATCCGCAGATCCTGCTGCCGTTCGATAACGCCGAGCGCTTCCAGTTCAACCTCAATACGTACCGGGGCGGGCTGTCGAGCTGGACGGCGGTGACCGTGGACAGCCGCGAGCGCGTGGAGTCGCTGGCCGCGCGGCTCAATGTCGATGCGGACACGCTGCGTGAGATCAACCGCATTCCCAAGGGCATGCGCCTGAAGGCTGGCTCGACGGTGATGATTCCGCGCTCGGAGCGGCATGACCAGGACATCAGCGCCTCGCTGGTGGACACGGCGATGCTGTCCGTGGAGCCGGATGTGCCSGATGCCAAGCGCATCGTCGTGCGGGCCAGCCGSCGCGACACGGTGGTGTCGGTGGCGCGCCGCTACGGTGTTTCGCCGCGCCAGGTGCAGTCGTGGAACAAGCTGTCGGGCAGCAAGCTCGTGGCGGGCCAGAGCCTCGTGCTGATGGTGCGGCCCAACTCGCCGGCCGCCGCCCGCGCCGCGCGTGACGACGATGACGACACCCCGGTGCGTGCCGCCACCCGTGGCAAGCCGGAGCCCAAGGGCCACACCGTCAACAAGTCCGCCAAGGCGGAAAAGACCGAGAAGGCCGAGCCGCGCAAGCGCGTGGTGGTGGAAGCCACCCCGCGCAAGGGCGCGGCCAAGCCCGCATCCAAGGCCGCGCCGGCCAAGGTCGTGCGCGAGGCCAAGCCGTCGCCGGCGCCCAAGGCCAGCGCCAGCAGCAAGAGCAAGGTCCACTGAGACCGGGAGACGCCGCGCCCCTTCCATGGCGGCGCGGCGTCTCTTTCCCCGCAGTCTTCCCCCCAGCTTCACCCCGAGCTTCACCCCGAGCTTCACCCCATTTCCCCCGATAGACCGGCGCCGCACGCGCTGGCACACTGGCCGTCGACCAAAGACACGCCGGATAAGGCGGAGGAGACACACCATGACGGCAAGCCGTGCCCTGCATGCGCGATCGCTGTCCGACCCGGCGGGGTTCTGGGCGGAACAGGCGAAGCGGATCGACTGGGAAACGCCCTTCGAAACGGTACTCGACGACAGCCGGCCGCCCTTCGCCCGCTGGTTCGTCGGCGGGCGCACCAACCTCTGCCACAACGCCATCGACCGCCATCTGGCGGACCGCGCCGGCCAGCGCGCGCTGATCTACGTGTCGACCGAGACGGACCAGCAGCGCGTCTACACCTACGCCCAGCTCCATGACGAAGTGCAGCGCATGGCCGCCATCCTGCAGGGGCTCGGCGTGGGCAAGGGCGACCGCGTGCTGGTGTACATGCCGATGATTCCCGAGGCGATGTTCGCGATGCTGGCCTGCGCCCGCATCGGCGCCGTGCATTCGGTGGTCTTCGGCGGGTTTGCCTCGGTGAGCCTCGCCGCGCGCATCGACGATGCCAAGCCGAGCGTGATCGTCAGCGCCGACGCGGGCTCCCGCGCCGGCAAGGTGGTGCCCTACAAGCCGTTGCTGGACGAGGCGATCCGGCTGGCCGGCCATCATCCCGACAAGGTCCTGCTGGTCAATCGTGGCCTCGCGGACATGCCGGTCACCGCTGGCCGCGACGAGGACTACGCCGCCTGGCGCGAGCGCGTGGCCGGGCAGGTGGTGCCCTGCGCCTGGCTGGAGTCGAGCGAGCCTTCGTACGTGCTCTACACCTCCGGCACCACCGGCAAGCCGAAGGGCGTGCAGCGCGACACCGGCGGCTATGCGGTGGCGCTGGCCACGTCGATGGAATACATCTTCTGCGGCAAGCCCGGCGACACGATGTTCACGGCATCGGATATCGGCTGGGTGGTGGGGCACAGCTACATCGTCTACGCGCCGCTGCTGGCGGGCATGGCCACGGTCATGTACGAAGGCACGCCGATCCGGCCCGATGGCGGCATCCTCTGGCAGATCGTGGCGGAGCACGGCGTGAACATCATGTTCAGCGCGCCCACGGCGATCCGCGTGCTCAAGAAGCAGGACCCGGCGCTGCTGCGGCGCCACGACCTGTCCAGCCTGCGGCTGCTGTTCCTGGCCGGCGAGCCGCTGGACGAACCTACCGCGCGCTGGATCCAGGACGGCATCGGCAAGCCCGTGGTGGACAACTACTGGCAGACCGAGTCCGGCTGGCCGATCATCGCCATCCAGCGCGGCGTGGAGCCGCTGCCGCCCAAGCTCGGCTCCCCCGGCGTACCGGCCTATGGCTACGACCTGCGCATCGTGGATGAGGTGACCGGCGAGGAATGCGCGCCGAACCAGAAGGGCGTGGTGGCCATCGACTATCCGCTGCCGCCGGGCTGCATGAGCACGATCTGGGGCGACGACGCGCGCTTCGTGAAGACCTACTGGTCCGCCGTGCCGAATCGCCAGTGCTACTCGACCTTCGACTGGGGCGTGCGCGACGAAGACGGCTACGTCTTTATCCTGGGCCGCACCGACGATGTGATCAACGTGGCGGGGCACCGGCTGGGCACGCGCGAGATCGAGGAAAGCCTGTCCTCGCACGCCGGCGTGGCCGAGGTGGCCGTGGTGGGCGTGCAGGACGCGCTCAAGGGGCAGGTGGCGATGGCGTTCTGCATCGCCCGTGACGCGGCGCGCACCGCTACGCCGGCGGACTGCCAGGCGCTGGAGGGCGAGCTGATGAAGACRGTGGACCAGCAACTGGGCGCGGTGGCGCGGCCGGCGCGGGTCTATTTCGTCAACGCACTGCCCAAGACGCGTTCCGGCAAGTTGCTGCGCCGCGCGATCCAGGCCGTGGCCGAGGGCCGCGACCCCGGCGACCTGACCACAATTGAGGATCCCACAGCACTTGAGCAGGTCAAGACCGCCATGGCGGGCTGACTGTCTATATATATAGGGGCGAAGTCTGCACGGCTCGGGGAGGCATCCTTCGACCGCGCAGATTTCGCTTGCCACGACTTCCCATGCGGCCTAATATTTTAAGCATCAAATATTTAACCATGATGTAGTGAGGCGACCCTATGCGCGTGCTTTGCATTGGTGGTGGGCCATCGGGCCTGTATTTCGGGCTGCTGATGAAGCTGCAGGACCCCGCCAACGACGTAGTGGTGGTGGAGCGCAACCGGCCGTACGACACGTTCGGCTGGGGCGTGGTGTTCTCCGATGCCACGCTCGAGAACCTGCGCCAGGCCGACCCCGTGAGTGCGCGCGAGATCGACGCCGCGTTCAACCACTGGGACGACATCGACATCCACATCGGCGGCCGCACCATCCGCTCGGGCGGCCACGGCTTTATCGGCATCGGCCGCAAGCGGCTGCTGAACATCCTCCAGGCGCGCTGCGAGGYGCTGGGCGTGCGGCTCGTGTTCGAGACCGATGTGGCCGATGACCAGGCGCTGGCGCGCCAGTACGGCGCCGATCTGGTGATTGCCTGCGATGGGATCAACAGCCGCATCCGCACGCGTTACGCCGAGACCTTCGCRCCGGACATCGACACCCGCCAGTGCCGCTTCGTCTGGCTCGGCACGCACAAGCTGTTCGACGCCTTCACGTTCGCGTTCGAGAAGACCGAGCACGGCTGGTTCCAGGCTCACGCSTACCGCTTCGACGACACCACGTCCACGTTTATCGTCGAAGCCCCGGAGCGCGTCTGGCGCGACGCTGGCATCGAGCAGATGAGCCAGGAAGAGGGCGTGGCCTTCTGCGAGCGCCTGTTCGCGCGCCATCTGGACGGCCATCCGCTCATCAGCAACGCCACCCACCTGCGCGGCTCGGCCAACTGGATTCGCTTCCCGCGTGTGATCTGCCATCGCTGGGTGCACTGGAACACGCTGGACGATGGGCGCCGGGTGCCGGTCGTGCTGATGGGCGACGCGGCGCATACGGCGCATTTCTCGATCGGCTCGGGGACCAAGCTGGCGCTGGAGGATGCAATCGACCTCGCCAACGCCATCGGACGCGCGCACGGCGGCATCGACGGCCTGCCCGAGGCGTTGACGCACTATGAGGCCACTCGCAGCGTGGAGGTGCTCAAGATCCAGAACGCCGCGCGCAACTCCACGGAATGGTTCGAGAACGTGGAGCGCTACGCGGACAGCCTCGCGCCGGAGCAGTTCGCCTACTCCTTGCTCACCCGCTCGCAGCGCATCTCCCACGAGAACCTGCGCGTGCGCGATGCCGGCTACGTGGCGGACTTCGAACAATGGCTGGCCGCCCAGGCCGGCGTGCCGCCCGAGACGCTGCACCTGCGCGCCGCCGATCCCCAACACGGCCTGCCGCCGATGTTCACGCCGTACCGCGTGCGCGGCGTCACCCTCAAGAACCGCGTGGTGGTCAGCCCGATGGCGATGTATTCGTCGGTCGATGGCGTGCCGGGCGATTTCCACCTCGTGCACCTGGGCGCGCGGGCGCTGGGCGGGGCGGGCATGGTCGTGGCCGAGATGACCTGCGTGTCCCCGGACGCGCGGATCACGCCGGGCTGCCCCGGGCTGTGGAACGACACYCAGCGCGATGCGTGGCGCCGGATCGTCGATTTCGTCCACGCCAACAGCGACGCGAARATCGCCATCCAGCTGGGCCATGCGGGCCGCAAGGGCTCGACCCAACTGGGCTGGGAGAAGATGGACTATCCGCTGGCCGAGGGCAACTGGCCGCTGATCTCCGCGTCGCCGCTGCCCTATCTGCCCGGGATCTCGCAGATGCCGCGCGAGATGACGCCCGCCGACATGGCGCAGGTGCGCGATGACTTCGTGGCCAACGCGCGCCGCGCGGCGGAGGCGGGCTTCGACTGGCTGGAGTTGCACTGCGCCCACGGCTACCTGCTCTCCAGCTTCATCTCGCCGCTGACCAACCTGCGCACCGATGCCTATGGCGGCACGCTGGCGAACCGGCTGCGCTTTCCGCTCGAAGTCTTTACCGCCGTGCGCGCGGTCTGGCCGGCGGAGCGGCCGATGTCGGTGCGGATTTCCGCGCACGACTGGGTGGAGGGCGGCATCACCGCCGACGACGCGGTGGCCATCGCGCGCGCGTTCAAGGCGGCCGGCGCGGACATGATCGACTGCTCTTCCGGGCAGGTCAGCCCCGATCAGGCGCCCGTCTATGGCCGGATGTACCAGACGCCGTTCGCGGACCGCATCCGCAACGAGGCTGGCATTGCGACGATTGCCGTCGGCGCCATCTTCGAGGCCGACCATGTGGACAGCATCGTCGCAGCGGGCCGGGCCGACCTGTGCGCGATTGCCCGCCCGCATCTGGCCGACCCGGCCTGGACGCTGCACGAGGCCGCGCGGCTCGGCTTCCGCGACGTAACCTGGCCGAAGCAGTACGTGGCCGGCAAGCGCCAGCTCGAAACCAATATGGAGCGCGCGGCGGCCACGGCCGGCGTGCCGCCGGGGAAGTGACCATGAGCCTATCCCCATCGCCATCATTGAYTGGCAAGCACGCGCTCGTCACCGGCGGCGGACGCGGCATCGGGGCCGCCATCGCGCGYCAGTTACTGGGCGAAGGGGCCAGCGTGACGCTGCTGGGCCGCGACGCTGCCACGCTCGACGCCACCGTCACCGCGCTGCAGGCGCACCGGCTCGGCGACGCCTCGGTGGGCGCCGTGTGCGCCGACATCGCCGAGCCCGCCAGCGTGGAAGCCGCCTTTGCCGCCGCCACCGAGGCGCGCGGCGCCATCACCGTGCTGGTCAACAACGCCGGGCAGGCGCACAGCGCGCCGTTCGGCAAGACTGATCTCGCGCTGTGGCAGCGCATGCTCGACGTCAACCTGACCGGCACCTTCCTGTGCACGCAGGCCGCGCTGCCGGCGATGCTGGACGCGGGCTGGGGGCGCATCGTCAACGTGGCGAGCACGGCAGGGCTGATCGGCTACGGCTACGTCAGCGCCTACTGCGCGGCCAAGCACGGCGTGATCGGCCTCACGCGGGCGCTGGCGCTGGAGCTGGCCGCCAAGGGSATCACCGTCAACGCGGTCTGCCCCGGCTACACCGAAACCGACATCGTGCGCGACGCGGTGGCGAATATCGTCGGCAAGACCGGCCGCACCGAGGCGGAGGCCCGGGCCGAACTGGCCGCACGCAATCCGCAGCGCCGGCTGGTGCAGCCGGACGAGGTGGCCGATGCCGTGGCGTGGCTGTGCCGCCCCTCGGCGTCCGCCATCACCGGGCAGGCCGTGCCCGTGGCGGGCGGCGAGGTCATGGCCGGCTGACATCGAACAAATTCGAGAACAAATTCGAGAGCGAGAGAGACAACCCATGAGCGAGATCGCACTGCACATGCACCACCACAAGCGCCCGTTWGCCGACTACCAGCCCAGGCACTTCCTGTGGACGGTGTCCGGCGACGGCAAGGTGGCCACCATCACGCTGAACCGGCCAGAGCGCAAGAACCCGCTGACCTTCGATTCGTACGCGGAGCTGCGCGACCTGTTCCGCGGTCTCTGCTACGCCACCGACATCAAGGCCGTGGTGGTGACCGGCGCGGGCGGCAATTTCTGCTCGGGCGGCGATGTGCACGAGATCATCGGCCCGCTCACCAAGATGAGCATGCCCGAGCTGCTCGATTTCACCCGCATGACCGGCGACCTGGTCAAGGCGATGCGCGCCTGCCCGCAGCCGGTGATYAGCGCCATCGACGGCATCTGCGCCGGGGCCGGGGCGATGATGGCGCTGGCCTCGGATCTGCGCCTCGGCACCCCGCAGGCGAAGACGGCCTTCCTGTTCGTGCGCGTGGGGCTGGCCGGCGCGGACATGGGCGCGTGCTCGCTGCTGCCGCGCGTGATCGGACAGGGCCGGGCGAGCGAGCTGCTCTACACGGGCCGCGCGATGACCGCCGAGGAAGGCCAGCAATGGGGCTTCTTCAACGCGCTGCACGCGCCGGACGCCGTGCTGGCCGCTGCCCAGACGCTGGCCGCCCAGATCGCGGCGGGGCCGACCTTTGCCCATGGCGTGACCAAGAAGCTGCTGCATCAGGAATGGAACATGGGGCTGGACGAAGCCATCGAGGCCGAGGCCGAGGCGCAGGCCATCTGCATGCAGACGAAGGACTTCCGCCGCGCCTACGACGCCTTCGTGGCGAAGCAGAAGCCGGTRTTCGAGGGCGATTGAGGCTGATTGAGGCCGGGGAGCATCCATGAGCGACAAGACCTACATCGACCTGCCGTTTTTCGACGATGCGCACCGGGCGCTGGAGCGTGACCTCGATGCGTGGTGCCGCACCGCGCTGGCCCACGTCGATCACACCGATACGGACGCCGCCTGCCGCGCGCTGGTGCGGCAACTCGGCGACGCCGGCTGGCTGCGCTACTGCGTGCCGGCCGCCCATGGCGGCGCGCTGCCGGCGCTGGACTCGCGCGCGCTGTGCCTGCTGCGCGAAACGCTGGCCCGCCACGATGGGCTGGCCGACTTCGCCTTCGCGATGCAGGGGCTGGGCTCGGGTGCGATCACGCTGGCCGGCAGCGACGCCGTGCGCGCCCACTACCTGCCGCACGTGGCCCGCGGCGAGGCCATCGCCGCGTTCGCGCTGTCGGAGCCCGAAGCCGGCTCCGATGTGGCGGCGATGCAATGCAGCGCGCGGTTGTCCGAGGACGGCAGCCACTACGCGCTGAACGGCAGCAAGACGTGGATTTCGAACGGCGGCATCGCCGATTTCTACTGCGTGTTCGCCCGTACCGGCGAGGCGCCGGGCGCGCGCGGCATCACCGCCTTCGTGGTGGATGCCGACACGCCGGGCCTGCGCATCGCCGAGCGGATCGACGTGATCGCCCCGCATCCGCTGGCCACGCTGCAATTCGACGAYTGCCGCGTGCCCGTGGGCCAGCGGCTGGGCGAGSCGGGGCAGGGCTTCAAGGTGGCGATGATGACGCTCGACATCTTCCGCGCCTCGGTGGCGGCGGCCGCGCTGGGCTTCGGCCGGGCCGCGCTGGACGATGCGCTGGCGCGCGCCACCAGCCGCCCGATGTTCGGCGGCGTGCTGGCGGACCTGCAACTGACGCAGGCCGCCATCGGCGACATGGCCACGGCGGTGGACGCCGCCGCGCTGCTGACCTACCGTGCCGCGTGGCTGCGCGACGTGCGGGGGGTGCGCACCACCCGCGAGGCGGCCATGGCCAAGATGGTGGCCACCGAGAACGCCCAGCAGGTCATCGACCGTGCCGTGCAGATGTTCGGCGGGCTCGGGGTGAAGGTCGGCACGCGCGTGGAAAGCCTGTATCGCGAGATCCGCTCGCTGCGGATCTACGAGGGCGCCACCGAGGTGCAGAAGCTGATCATCGCGCGCGAGACGCTGGCCGCGGCCGAGCGCAGCCGGTCGTAAATCGACGAAAACAGGAGAGACAAGCATGGTCGCCCCCGCCCCTGCCACCGCCGCTTCCACTTCCACTTCCACTTCCACGCGCGATACCGTGGTCGAYACCTTCGCTCGCGACCGCCTGCCGCCGCCCGAGCAATGGCCCGAATTCCGCTTCAACGCCGACACCACCTATCCGGCGCGGCTGAACGCCGCCGAGGCGCTGGTGGACCACCACGTKGCAGCCGGGCAGGGCGCCCGCGTGGCCATTCGGCACGAGCGCGACGGCCGCATCGAGACCGTGACCTATGCYGAACTGGCCGCGCTGGTCAGCCGCATTGCCCATGTGCTGGTGGAAGACATGGCGCTGGTGCCCGGCAACCGCGTGCTGCTGCGCGGGCCGAACAACCTGATGATGGCGGCCTGCTGGCTGGCCACGCTCAAGGCCGGGCTGATCGCCGTGCCGACCATGCCGCTGCTGCGCGCGAAGGAGCTGAAGCAGGTCATCGACAAAGCCGAGGTGGGCGCGGCGCTCTGCGATGCCCGGCTCCAGGCCGAACTCGACGCCAACCGGCTGGCCGGCGGAGAGCACTTCTGCCCCAGCCTGAAGACGGTGCGCTACTTCAACGGCACCGGCCCGGACGCGCTGGAGACGGCGCTGGCCAGCAAGCCCGACACCTTCACCGCCTGCGACACCGCTGCCGACGACACCTGCCTGATCGCCTTCACCAGCGGCACCACCGGCCAGCCCAAGGGCACGATGCACTTCCACCGCGACGTGCTGGCGATGTGCGACCTGTTCCCGCGCCAYGTGCTCAAGCCCACGGCGGACGAYATYTTCTGCGGCACGCCGCCGCTGGCGTTCACCTTTGGGCTGGGCGGCATGCTGTGCTTTCCGCTGCGGATCGGGGCGAGCACGGCGCTGGCCGAGAAGCTCACGCCCGAGACGCTGCTGAAGCTGATCCAGGACCATCGCGCCACCATYGTCTTCACGGCGCCGACCTTCTATCGCCAGATGGCGACGCTGGCGCCCCAGTTCGACCTGTCCAGCCTGAAGAAAAGCGTCTCCGCCGGCGAGGCACTGCCGGACGCCACGCGCCAGGCGTGGAAGGCGGCCACCGGCATCGAGATGACCGATGGGCTGGGCGGCACCGAGATGATGCACATCTTCATCTCCAGCGCCGGCGCCGACGTGCGCCCCGGCGCGGTGGGCCGCGTGGTGCCGGGCTACGAGGCCCGCATCGTCGATGAAGCCATGCAGCCGGTGCCGCCGGGCACGGTCGGCAAGCTGGCCGTGCGCGGGCCCACGGGCTGCCGCTACCTGGACGACCCGCGCCAGACCAACTACGTGCGCGATGGCTGGAACCTGCCGGGCGACACCTTCCTGGCCGACGCCGATGGCTACTACTTCTATCAGGCGCGCTCGGACGACATGATCATCTCGGCCGGCTACAACATCGCCGGACCCGAGGTGGAAGGCACGCTGATGCGCCACGAGGCCGTGGCCGAGTGCGGCGTGGTGGGCGCGCCGGACCCGGAGCGCGGGCAGGTGGTGATGGCCTACGTGGTGCTGCGCCCCGGCGTGGAGCCCGGCGACGCCATGCGCGCCGCGCTGCAGGCCTACGTGAAGCGCGAGATCGCGCCCTATAAATACCCGCGCCGGATCGAGTTCGTGGCCGCGCTGCCGCGCACCGAGACGGGCAAGCTGCAACGGTTCCGGCTGCGCCAGCTGGCGACCGAGACCGCCGAGACCGGCGCGGAAGGCACCAAGCCATGAGTGACGTGTTCCGCAACACGGTGCGGGTGCGCTTCAAGCACTGCGACACGGCCGGCATCGTGTTCTATCCGCGCTACTTCGAGATGCTCAACGACTTCATCGAAGACTGGTTCGCCGATGGGCTCGACTGGCCGTTCGACGCCATGCACCTCGCCGGCCACGCCGGCGTGCCGACCGCCGAACTGCAATGCCGCTTTACCGCGCCGAGCCGGCTGGGCGAACTGCTGACCCGCGAGTTGCGTGTGACGCACATCGGACGGACCAGCTTCGCCATCGACACCCGCTTCGCCGGGCCGGACGGCGAGACGCGCCTGACCGTGGGCCAGCGGCTCGTCTGCGTCGATACTCAAACCATGACGCCAACGCCGCTGCCCGACCGGGTACGCATCGCGATGGCGCGTTTCCTTCATCCCCACGCATAACCGGATCGTCATATGTTGAAAACGCTGCAACCGCCCGACTGGGCACCGCCCCGGGGCTACGCCAACGGCATCCTCGCCGAGATGACGGTAGGCAGCCGCCTGATCTTCGTCGGCGGYCAGATCGGCTGGAATGCCCAGTGCGAGTTCGAGACCGACGACTTCGCGCTGCAGGTCGCGCAGACCCTGCGCAATATCGTTGCGGTGCTGGCGGCGGGCGGGGCTCGCCCCGAGCACATCGCGCGCATGACCTGGTACGTGAAGGACAAGGCCGCGTACGTGGGCGCKTACAAGGACATCGGYCAGCACTATCGGGAAATCATCGGCCGGCACTTCCCGGCGATGACGGCGGTGGAGGTGGCGGACCTCGTGGAGCCGCGCGCCCAGGTGGAGATCGAGGTCACGGCGGTGGTGCCGGCGGACGTGTCGGCAGGTTAGTGGCGGCGCTGTATATAACCGATCACGGCAGGGCTTGCCATCGCAAGTCCTTGAAAACTTGAGAAATTGGGCACGGCGGGATATAATTCGAAAGTTTCGCTTTCAGAACCCTTCACCCTAGCGCCTACCGTATTCCACCTTCCGCCGCCCCATCCGCGCGCGCCGTTCGTGCACTACAAAAAGTGACGAATGAGACGCAGCCGGCCGGTCCCTCGCCCATGCGCGCGAGGCGCCGCCCCGGGGCACGAGGCGTTGAGCAGGTCGGTCACGGGGTGAGTCCAGCAGGAGCCTACCCGTGTTACCGTCTTTTCCGTCCGCCATTCTCGCGCTTGCAGACGGCACGGTCTTTCGTGGCTATTCCATCGGCGCTTCCGGCCATACCATCGGCGAAGTGGTGTTCAACACCGCTCTCACCGGTTACCAGGAAATCCTCACCGACCCGAGCTATTCCCGGCAGATCGTCACGCTGACGTATCCGCATATCGGCAATGTCGGGGTGAATCGTGAGGACGTCGAAGCCACGAAAGTCCATGCCGCCGGCCTGATCATCAAGGATCTGCCGATTCTGGCCTCGAGCTTCCGCAAGGAACACACGCTCGCCCACTACCTCAAGCAGGAAAAGGTGGTGGCCATTGCCGGCATCGATACCCGCAAGCTGACCCGTATCCTGCGCGAGAAGGGTGCCCAGAACGGCTGCATCCTGGCTGGCGAGGACAACGTCCAGCGCGCCATCGACCTGGCCCGCTCGTTCCCCGGCCTGGCCGGCATGGACCTGGCCAAGGTGGTGTCGGTCAAGGAACCGTACGAGTGGACCCAGAACGAGTGGAAGCTCGGCGAGGGCTACGGCAAGCTGGACAAGCCGCAGTTCCACGTGGTGGCCTATGACTACGGCGTCAAGTTCAACATCCTGCGCATGCTGGCCGAGCGCGGCTGCAAGGTCACGGTGCTGCCGGCCCAGGCCAGCGCCGCCGATGCCCTGGCGCTGAATCCGGACGGCATCTTCCTGTCCAACGGCCCCGGCGACCCCGAGCCGTGTGACTACGCCGTKGCTGCCACGCGTGAGTTCATCGCCCGTGGCATTCCCACCTTCGGCATCTGCCTGGGTCACCAGATCATGGCCCTGGCCGTGGGCGCCAAGACCCTCAAGATGAAGTTCGGCCACCATGGCGCRAACCATCCGGTCAAGGACATGGACGATGGTCGTGTGGTGATTACGTCGCAAAATCACGGTTTTGCCGTGGATGCCGACACGCTGCCGGCCAACGTGCGCGTCACGCATACATCGCTGTTCGACGGCTCGCTGCAGGGCTTCGCGCTGACGGACAAGCCGGCGTTCTGCTTCCAGGGTCACCCGGAAGCATCGCCCGGCCCGCACGACGTGGCCTACCTGTTCGACCGCTTCATCAAGCTGATGAAGGACGCGAAGCAGTAAGCCGCCGCGAACGAGAACAAGGACACAGCGAGAAACCATGAACGCGTTCATGCACGCCAGCCTGGGCATTACCGATTTCTGGACCTTTGTGCTTGGCACGATCTTCATCGTGCTGCTGCCGGGGCCGAACTCGATGTACGTGCTGTCGGTGGCCGCCCAGCGCGGTGTGCGCGCCGGCTACCGGGGCGCGTGCGGCGTATTCCTGGGCGACCTGATCCTGATGGTGCTGTCGGCCGCGGGCGTGGCGTCGCTGCTCAAGGCCAGCCCGGCGCTGTTCTACGTGGTCAAGACCATCGGCGCGGCCTACCTGGCCTGGATCGGCTTCCAGATGCTGCGCGGCGCGCTGCGCAGCTGGTCCCAGCGGGGCGAGGCCGGACAGCCGGCGGCGGTCGAAGTGCCGGTCGAGCGCACCACGGACCCGTTCCGCAAGGCGCTGGTCATCAGCCTGCTGAACCCGAAGGCCATCCTGTTCTTCATCTCGTTCTTTATCCAGTTCGTGGACCCGCAGTTCGCGCGCCCGGTGCTGTCGTTCGTGGCGCTGGGGCTGGTCTGCCAGATCTGCAGCTTCGTCTACCTGACCACCATCATCCTTGTGGGCGCGCGGCTTGCCGAAGCGTTCCGCCGGCGCCGCAGGCTGTCGGCAGGCATGGCGAGCGGTGTGGGGGCCATGTTCATCGGCTTCGGCGCGAAGCTGGCGACGGCCACGCTGAACTGATCCGGCGAGTCGAAATAACCTGAATATCCGGCGCGGCGCGCGAGACTTTCGCGCACCGGCCACCAAAGAGAGCGTGCAATGCCAAAACGCACAGACATCAAGAGCATCCTCATCATCGGCGCGGGCCCCATCATCATCGGGCAGGCGTGCGAATTCGACTACTCCGGCGCCCAGGCCTGCAAGGCCCTGCGCGAAGAGGGCTACAAGGTCATCCTGGTCAATTCGAACCCGGCRACCATCATGACGGACCCGAACACGGCCGACGTGACCTACATCGAGCCCATCACCTGGGAAGTGGTCGAGCGCATCATCGAGCGTGAGCGTCCCGATGCGATCCTGCCGACCATGGGCGGCCAGACCGCGCTGAACTGCGCGCTGGACCTGCATCGCCATGGCGTGCTGGACAAGTACAAGGTGGAGCTGATCGGCGCGTCGCCGGAAGCCATCGACAAGGCCGAGGACCGCCAGAAGTTCAAGGACGCGATGACCAAGATCGGTCTCGGTTCGGCAAAGTCTGGTATCGCGCACTCGATGGACGAGGCCGTGGCCGTGCAGTCGCGCATCGCCGCGGACACCGGCACGGCGGGCTACCCGATCGTGATCCGCCCGTCGTTCACGCTGGGCGGCTCGGGCGGCGGCATCGCCTACAACCGCGAGG
Source organism: Cupriavidus sp. KB_39 (assembly GCF_052114485.1). NCBI lineage: Bacteria > Pseudomonadati > Pseudomonadota > Betaproteobacteria > Burkholderiales > Burkholderiaceae > Cupriavidus > Cupriavidus sp. KB_39. The sequence goes on along the minus strand of NZ_JBFREV010000004.1, from coordinate 68,567 downwards.
AATTCGAGGAAATCTGCAAGCGCGGCCTGGACCTGTCGCCGACGCGCGAGCTGCTGATCGAGGAATCGCTGCTGGGCTGGAAGGAATACGAGATGGAAGTGGTCCGCGACAAGGCGGACAACTGCATCATCATCTGCTCGATCGAGAACCTGGACCCGATGGGCATCCACACCGGCGACTCGATCACCGTGGCCCCGGCGCAGACGCTGACCGACAAGGAATACCAGATCCTGCGTAACGCCTCGCTGGCCGTGCTGCGCGAGATCGGCGTGGATACGGGCGGCTCGAACGTGCAGTTCTCGATCAACCCGGCCGATGGCCGCATGATCGTGATCGAGATGAACCCGCGCGTGTCGCGTTCGTCGGCGCTGGCCTCGAAGGCCACCGGCTTCCCGATCGCCAAGGTGGCGGCCAAGCTGGCCGTGGGCTACACGCTGGACGAGCTGAAGAACGAGATCACCGGCGGCCAGACCCCGGCGTCGTTCGAGCCGTCGATCGACTACGTGGTCACCAAGGTGCCGCGTTTCGCCTTCGAGAAGTTCCCGCAGGCCGACAGCCACCTGACTACGCAGATGAAGTCCGTGGGCGAGGTGATGGCGATGGGCCGCACCTTCCAGGAATCGTTCCAGAAGGCACTGCGCGGCCTGGAAGTGGGCGTGGATGGCCTGGACGAGAAGTCGACCGACCGCGACGAGGTGGTGGAAGAGATCGGCGAAGCCGGCCCGGACCGCATCTGGTACGTGGGCGACGCGTTCCGCCTGGGCATGTCGCTCGAGGAAGTGCATGCCGAGACCGCCATCGACCCGTGGTTCCTGGCCCAGATCGAAGACATCGTGAAGACCGAGTCCATCGTGCGCAACCGCACGCTGGCCAGCCTCTCGACGCCCGAACTGCGCCTGCTCAAGCAGAAGGGTTTCTCGGACCGCCGCCTGGCGAAGCTGCTCAAGACCGACGCCAAGTCGGTGCGCGAGGCGCGTATCGCCCAGAACGTGCGCCCGGTCTACAAGCGCGTGGACACCTGCGCGGCCGAGTTCGCCACCAACACCGCCTACATGTACGGCACGTACGAAGCCGAACACGGCGAGTGCGAGGCCGAGCCGACCGCCAACAAGAAGATCATGGTGCTGGGCGGTGGCCCGAACCGGATCGGCCAGGGCATCGAGTTCGACTATTGCTGCGTGCACGCCGCGCTGGCGCTGCGCGAAGACGGGTACGAGACCATCATGGTCAACTGCAACCCGGAAACCGTGTCGACCGACTATGACACCTCGGACCGCCTGTACTTCGAGCCGCTGACGCTGGAAGACGTGCTGGAAATCGTCGACAAGGAAAAGCCGGTCGGCGTGATCGTCCAGTACGGCGGCCAGACCCCGCTGAAGCTGGCGCTGGACCTGGAAGCCAACGGCGTGCCCATCATCGGCACCAGCCCGGACATGATCGACGCCGCGGAAGACCGCGAGCGCTTCCAGAAGCTGCTGCAGGAACTGGGCCTGCGCCAGCCGCCGAACCGCACCGCGCGGGCCGAGGACGAGGCGCTGCGCCTGGCCGAGGAAATCGGCTACCCGCTGGTGGTGCGCCCGTCGTACGTGCTGGGTGGCCGCGCGATGGAAATCGTGCACGAGCCGCGCGACCTCGAGCGCTATATGCGCGAGGCCGTGAAGGTGTCGCACGACTCCCCGGTGCTGCTGGACCGTTTCCTGAACGACGCGATCGAATGCGACGTGGACGCCCTGAGCGACGGCCAGCGCGTGTTCATCGGCGGCGTGATGGAGCACATCGAGCAGGCTGGCGTGCACTCGGGCGACTCGGCTTGCTCGCTGCCGCCGTACTCGCTCTCGCAAGCCACCGTGGACGAGCTGAAGCGCCAGACCGCCGCCATGGCGAAGGCCCTGAACGTGATCGGCCTGATGAACGTGCAGTTCGCGATCCAGSAGCACAACGGCGAAGATACCGTGTACGTGCTGGAAGTGAACCCGCGCGCCTCGCGGACCGTGCCGTATGTGTCGAAGGCTACCGGCCTGTCGCTGGCGAAGATCGCCGCACGCTGCATGGCCGGCCAGTCGCTGGACTCGCAGGGCATCGGCGAAGAGGTGATACCGCCGTACTTCAGCGTCAAGGAAGCCGTGTTCCCGTTCAACAAGTTCCCGGGCGTGGACCCGGTGCTTGGACCTGAGATGCGCTCCACCGGTGAGGTGATGGGCGTGGGCAAGGTGTTCGGCGAGGCCCTGTTCAAGAGCCAGCTGGCCGCCGGTTCGCGCCTGCCCGAGAAGGGCACCGTGCTGATCACCGTCAAGGACAGCGACAAGCCGCGTGCCGTGGGCGTGGCCCGCATGCTGCACGACCTGGGCTACCCGATCGTCGCCACGCGCGGCACGGCGTCGGCCATCGAGGCAGCGGGGATCCCGGTGCGCGTGGTCAACAAGGTCAAGGACGGCCGTCCGCACATCGTGGACATGATCAAGAACGGCGAACTGGCGCTGGTGTTCACCACGGTGGACGAGACGCGTACGGCCATCGCCGATTCGCGTTCGATCCGTATCGCCGCGCTGGCCGGCCGGGTGCCTTACTACACCACCATTGCCGGCGCCCGCGCCGCAGTGGAGGGCCTGAAGCACATGCAAAGCCTGGAGGTCTACGACCTGCAGAGCCTGCACAAGCAGCTGGCCTGATTGCTGCACCGCCAGACCCGCCGGGTTGATACCGGCGGGCTTTCTGGCCTACACTACGTCGAATTCGTCGATTGAACGGCCTACGGGCCGTTCGGTCCTATCCGAAAGCCGCGGTCGAGCGGAAGTGCTTCCGGCAACCTTGCCGGGAGCATGGCTCCAGCTCCGCTGCGGCTCATTTTTTTGTTGAACGAGATATGAGCACCATTCCGATTACCAAGCGTGGCGCCGAACTCCTGAAGGAAGAACTGCAGCGCCTCAAGGCCGTCGAACGTCCCGCGGTGATCACTGCCATCGCCGAAGCGCGCGCGCAGGGTGACCTGTCGGAAAACGCCGAGTACGACGCCGCCAAGGAAAAGCAGGCCTTTATCGAAGGCCGCATCCTGGACGTGGAGTCGAAGCTGTCGGCTGCCCAGATCATCGATCCGACCCAGCTCGACACGGACGGCCGCATCGTCTTTGGCGCCACCGTGGACCTGGAAGACCTGCAATCGGGCAAGCCCGTGAGCTACCAGATCGTCGGCGACGACGAAGCCGACCTCGACAGCGGCAAGATTTCGGTCAGCTCGCCCATCGCCCGGGCCCTGATCGGCAAGTTCGAAGGCGACGTGGCGATCGTGCTGGCCCCGGGTGGCGAGCGCGAATACGAAGTGATCACCGTCCGCTACGTCTGACGGGCGCCCACACGTGTTCTCTTCCTCGTATTCGAACCTGCCGCCGCTGCCCCACCGGATTTTCCTGCTGCTGACCGTTGTTTGGGCCGGCAGTTTGTGGACAGTAGGTTACATGGTGGCACCGACGCTGTTTTCGGTGCTGCCGAACCGTGAGATGGCAGGCATGATCGCCGGCCACCTGTTCCGGACCGAGGCGATCCTCGGCATCACGGTGGGCGTGCTGCAGTTGGTACTGTGCAATGTGATGATCCGCCGCGGTGCCAAGCGCTATCGCACGCTGCGCTGGATCGTGCTGGCCATGCTGGTTTGCGTGCTGGCCGGCTACTTCGGCGTGCAGCCGTTCATGGAAGGCCTCAAGGTCCGTGCGCAGGCGCTGAACCTGGGTGTCTCCGAGTCGCCGTTCAAGGGCCAGTTCGGCATGCTGCACGGCGTGTCGAGCGTCATCTACCTCGTGCACAGCATACTGGCGCTAGTGCTGGTGTGGCGCGCAGCAGCGCCGCGTTCGGCCGGGGAATAAAAAACGCCCGCACAAGCGGGCGTTCTTCAGGCCAGGAAGGCAGGGCAGGGCGGATCAGCCCAGCGCCTTCTTCTTCTGGCTGCTGGGGCGGGCGCGCAGGCGCTTGACGTTGCCACCCTGGGTCACGCGCTCGTTGCCGAGCACGGTCACTTCCTTGCGGGTGGGCCGACGGTTCGGCGCGGCGCTGGGCTTGCGGACCGTCACGGTGCGCGGCGCGGTGCCAGTGGTCGGGCGGCGCGGGGCCATGCGACCCAGTTCCTCGGGCCGGTTCTCTTCCAGACGGGCCGGACCCGGACGCCAGATCACGAGCAGCTTGCCGATATGCTGGATGGGCGCGGCGTCGAGTTCGTCGCAGATGGCTTCATAAATGGCGATGCGCGTGTCGCGCTCGTCGCCGAATACACGGATCTTGATCAGATCGTGAGCCGCCAGGCTCCGGTCGATCTCGGCCAGGACCGCGCGGGTCAGGCCTTCCGCACCGACCATGACCACAGGGTTCAGACCGTGGGCGCGGGCGCGGAGGGAGGAGCGTTGGGCAGGTATCAGTTCTAGTGCGGGCATGTCAGGGCGCAAAGCGGAATGGCGCGTATTATCCGCCAAAATGACGCCGGCAGGCGGTAAAGATCAGCAAAAAATGGCAAAGAACAAGTTTAATCACGCGTGGTTGCATGACCACATCAACGATCCCTACGTGAAAATGGCGCAGCGCGAGGGCTATCGCGCCCGTGCGGCCTACAAGCTCAAGGAGATCGACGAGCAGGACAAGCTGATCCAGCCGGGCCACGTCATCGTCGACCTCGGCGCCGCCCCGGGCAGCTGGAGCCAGTACGCCCGCAACCGGCTGGCGGCCTCGCCGCGCGCCAAGGATGGCAAGATCGATGGAGCGGTGATCGCCATCGACCTGTTGCCGATGGAACCTGTCGCCGACGTCACTTTTATTCTGGGTGACTTCCGCGAGGAATCGGTATTCCGGGAATTCGAGGGGGTGGTCCTGGCCGCGTCTGGCGGCACCCGGATCGACCTTGTTATCTCGGACATGGCCCCCAATTTGTCCGGTGTGTCTTCGGCCGATTCGGCAAGGATCGAGTATTTATGCGATCTGGCKCTCGAGTTCGCCCAAGCGCACTTGAAACCCGAGGGATCGTTGCTGGTAAAGTGTTTCCACGGCAGCGGGTATAGCCAGATCGTGGAGAAATTCAAGCGCCAGTTCAAGGTAGTCGCGAAGCGCAAGCCCAAGGCGTCGCGCGACAAGTCTTCAGAAACCTTTATTCTTGGGCGTTACCTGAAGTCGGTGGACTGAAACGTGCGCCGGACACCCCGGGTGCTTGCCGCCATGGGGCGCCTCGGGCACTATCGGGACCATAGATTCAGAGATTCCCTGCGGGGGCGGGGGCTGCATTACAATGCAATGCAGCTATCCCGTTGGCAAGGCAATTGCAAAGGAGTTCGGCCTTGAATAACAACCTGTTTCAAAAGGCGGCAATCTGGCTCGTAATCGCGCTGGTATTGTTCACCGTCTTCAAGCAGTTCGACAAACCACGTGCCCARGACGGTGTCACCTATTCGCAGTTCATGGATGACGCCAAGAACGGCAAGGTGAGCCGCGTCGACGTGCAGGGCCGTAATCTCGTGGTTTCGCCCAAAGAGGGCGCCAAGTACACGATCATCTCGCCGGGCGACATCTGGATGGTCGGCGACCTGATGAAGTACGGCGTCCAGGTCACCGGCAAGGCCGACGACGAGCCGAACGTGCTGGTCCAGGCCCTGTACTACCTCGGGCCAACCTTGCTGATCATCGTCTTCTGGTTCTACATGATGCGGCAGATGCAGGGCGGCGGGAAAGGCGGTGCCTTCTCGTTCGGCAAGTCCCGTGCACGCCTGATCGACGAGAACCAGAACGCCGTCACGTTCTCGGACGTGGCCGGCTGCGACGAGGCCAAGGAGGAAGTGGTCGAACTGGTCGACTTCCTCAAGGATCCGCAGAAATTCCAGAAGCTGGGCGGCCGTATTCCGCGCGGCGTGCTGCTGGTTGGCCCTCCGGGTACCGGTAAGACGCTGCTGGCACGCGCCATCGCCGGCGAGGCCAAGGTGCCTTTCTTCAGCATTTCCGGTTCGGACTTCGTCGAAATGTTCGTCGGCGTGGGCGCGGCCCGTGTGCGCGACATGTTCGAGAACGCCAAGAAGCAGGCGCCTTGCATCGTGTTCATCGATGAAATCGACGCGGTCGGTCGTCATCGTGGCGCCGGCATGGGCGGCGGCAACGACGAGCGCGAGCAGACGCTGAACCAGATGCTGGTCGAGATGGACGGCTTCGAGGCCAACTCGGGCGTCATCGTGATCGCCGCGACCAACCGTGCCGACGTGCTGGACAAGGCGCTGCTGCGTCCGGGTCGTTTCGACCGCCAGGTCTACGTGGGCCTGCCGGACATCCGCGGCCGCGAGCAGATCCTGAAGGTGCATATGCGCAAGGTGCCGATCGGCAACGACGTGGACGCGTCGGTGATCGGTCGTGGTACCCCGGGCTTCTCGGGTGCCGACCTGGCCAACCTGGTCAACGAGGCCGCGCTGTTCGCCGCCCGCCGCAACAAGCGCGTGGTGGACATGCAGGACTTCGAGGACGCCAAGGACAAGATCTTCATGGGCCCGGAGCGCAAGTCGACGGTCATGCGCGAAGAAGAGCGCAAGGCCACGGCTTACCACGAGTCCGGCCATGCGGTGGTGGCCAAGCTGCTGCCGAAGGCCGATCCGGTGCACAAGGTTACGATCATGCCGCGCGGCTGGGCACTGGGCGTGACCTGGCAGCTGCCGGAGCATGACAAGTATTCGAAGTACAAGGACAACATGCTCGACGAGATCGCGATTCTCTTCGGCGGCCGTGCGGCGGAGGAGGTCTTCCTCAACGCCATGAGCACGGGGGCGTCCAACGACTTCGAGCGCGCCACCAAGATCGCCCGCGACATGGTGACCCGTTTCGGCATGAGCGATTCGCTCGGCGCCATGGTCTATGTCGATACGGAGCAGGACGGCATGTTCGGCAAGCTCTCGTCGAAGACTGTGTCCGAGGCCACCCAGCAGAAGGTTGACGGCGAGATCCGTCGCATCATCGACGAGCAATATGCGCTGGCGAAGCACCTGCTCGAAGATCACCGCGACAAGGTCGAGGCGATGACCAGCGCCCTGATGGAGTGGGAAACGATCGACGCCGATCAGGTGAACGACATCATGGCTGGCAAGCCGCCGCGTCCGCCGCGTAACGTGTCGGGCCAGAACGGTGGTGGTAACACGCCTTCGGGCGGTTCGCCGGTGGCGCCGACCAACGCGCCTGCCACGGCCTGATCGCGWTTGCCCTGCCTTCGCAGGCRGGCAGTTCAGAAGCCGGTGCCCTGCGCACCGGCTTTTTCCATTCCAGGACAGCAGATCTTGTCGACCGAGTTCTTCCAGTGCGGGCGCTACCRTTTCGCCCGCAACCGCCGCCCACTGGTGATGGGCATCCTCAACGTCACACCCGATTCGTTTTCCGACGGTGGCCAGCATGCGGGCCGCGATGCGGCCTTGCGCCACGCGGAGCAGATGATTGCCGAAGGCGTGGACATCATCGACATTGGCGGGGAATCGAGCCGTCCGGGCTCAGCGGCGCTGCCGCTGGATCAGGAACTGGCCCGGGTGATGCCGATCGTCGAGGCCCTGGCGCCGTGTGGCAAACCGTTGTCGATCGACACCTACAAGCCCGAAGTCATGCGTGCGGCACTGGCGGGCGGAGCGGATCTGATCAACGATATCTGGGGCTTCCGCATGCCGGGCGCGGTGGAAGCCGTGAGCGGCGCGGCGGCGGGACAGGCGGGCCTGTGCGTGATGCACATGCAGCGTGACCCGCAGACCATGCAGGAAGACCCGCAGTAYGTCGACGTGGTGGCCGAGGTGGAGGGGTTYCTGCGCGAACGGGTGTCAACCCTGCGTGCGGCGGGCGTGGACGACGCACGTATTTCGCTCGATCCGGGGTTTGGATTTGGCAAGACGCCGGATCATAATCTCCGTCTGCTCGGCCAAATGCCGCGACTGGCCGTGGACGGCCTGCCGATCCTGGCCGGGCTCTCGCGCAAGTCGACGCTTGGCGCCATTCTCGGCGGCAGACCGCCGCAGCAGCGCGTGGCGGCCAGCCTGGCCGCGGCCGTGTGCGCGGCGGAGCGGGGCGCATTTATCGTGCGGGTGCACGACGTGGAACAGACGGTGGACGCCATCAAGACCTGGTGGGCGATTCGCCATGAATCAGTTGCCGGTACAGGGCAATCGGGAGAATGAAACAGATGACGCGCAAGTATTTCGGGACAGATGGCGTGCGGGGTCGGGTTGGTGAAGCACCGATCACGCCGGATTTTGTGATGCGGCTCGGCTACGCCGCCGGCAAGGTGCTGGCGCTGGGCCAGAAAACCAGCCAGGGCCGGCCGACCGTGCTGATCGGCAAGGACACGCGGATCTCGGGTTATATGCTCGAAGCCGCGCTGGAAGCCGGTTTCACGGCTGCCGGCGTGCACGTGCTGCTGACCGGTCCGCTGCCGACGCCGGGCGTGGCCTACCTGACCCGCGCGCTGCGGCTGGCGGCGGGCGTGGTCATTTCCGCGAGCCACAATCCGTACTACGACAACGGCATCAAGTTCTTCTCGTCGACGGGCGACAAGCTGCCGGACGAGACGGAGCTGAAGATCGAGGCCCAGCTCGAAGAGCCGATGGCCTGCGTGCGTTCGGACGACCTCGGCCGCGCGCGCCGCATCGACGATGCGGCTGGCCGCTACATCGAGTTCTGCAAGAGCACATTCCCGTATGAGCAGGACCTGCACGGGCTCAAGCTCGTGGTGGACTGCGCCCACGGGGCGGCGTACCACATCGCCCCGCACGTGTTCCACGAACTCGGTGCCGAGGTGATCTCCATCGGCAACCAGCCGGACGGCCGCAACATCAACGCCGGCTACGGCGCCACGGCGCCTGAGCGGTTGATCGAATCCGTCAAGGCGCACGGCGCGCACCTGGGCCTGGCCTTCGACGGCGATGCCGACCGCCTGCAGGTGGTGGACGCCGATGGCCGGCTCTACAACGGCGACGAACTGCTGTACCTGATCGTGCGGGACCGGCAGGCTGCTGGCCACCGCGTCGATGGCGCGGTGGGCACGCTGATGACGAACATGGCCGTCGAGCTGGCGCTGAAGCGCCTTGGCGTCGAATTCGTTCGCGCCAAGGTGGGCGACCGCTACGTGCTGGAAGAACTCAACAAGCGCAAGTGGACGCTCGGCGGCGAAGGCTCCGGCCATCTTTTGTGCCTGGATCGKCACACGACGGGCGACGGCATCGTGTCGGCACTCCAAGTGCTGGCTGCACTGCGCCGGAGCGGCAAGACGCTGGCGCAGTTGCTGGAAGGCGTGAAGTTGTTCCCGCAGACCCTGATCAACGTGCGCGTGGAGAAGGGTTTCGACTGGCAGACCCATGCCGGGTTGCAGGCGGCGCGCGCCAAGATCGAGCCGGAACTCGAAGGCCGTGGGCGGGTGCTGATCCGCGCCTCGGGCACCGAGCCGGTGGTCCGTGTGATGGTGGAGGCCGAACAGGTCGAGACCGCCGAACGCGCGGCCCAGGCCTTGGCTGACTCGCTGCGCGCCTGACCGTTCCTGTAGTGACCGAAAATGACGCCAGCGTGATGCTGGCGTCATTTTTTATGCCTTTTTCTCCACATATACGAGTTAACTAGCCATCACAAAAGGCCGCTTTAAGAACATCTCGTGTTGTCACGGATCTGTCATATAGAAAGCATAAAGTTCGGATGTCAAAAATTTGTCATTCCCAACCATGTTCTCTGGAGGACATATGAAGCTGGTCAAGACTGCCGTGGCAGGCATCGTTTCGATGGTAGTGATGGGTACTGCGTTCGCGGCGGAAATTACCGGTGCAGGCGCCTCGTTCCCGGCGCCCGTGTATTCCAAATGGGCAGACGCCTACCAAAAAGCTACGGGTAACAAGGTCAACTATCAATCCATCGGTTCGTCGGGCGGCATCAAGCAGATTGGCGCCAAGACGGTCGATTTCGGCGCATCGGACGCCCCGCTRAAGGACGAGGAACTGGCCAAGCAAGGCCTGGTGCAGTTCCCGACGGTGATCGGCGGCGTGGTGCCGGTGATCAACCTGCAAGGCGTGAAGCCGGGCGACCTCACCATCACCGGTGAACTGCTCGCCAACATCTACCTGGGCAAGATCAAGAAGTGGGACGATCCCGCCATCAAGGCCCTGAACCCGAAGGTCCAGCTGCCGAACCAGGACATCCTGCCGGTCCGTCGCGCCGATGGCTCGGGCACCACGTTCATCTTCACGAACTACCTGTCGAAGGTCAGCGCTGACTGGAAGAGCACGGTGGGCGAAGGCACCACGGTCAACTGGCCGGGCGGCGGCACGGGCGGCAAGGGTAACGAAGGCGTGGCCGCTTTCGTGCAGCGCCTGAACGGTGCCATTGGCTACGTGGAGTACGCGTACGCCAAGCAAAACAAGATGACCCACCTGAACATGAAGAACGCCTCGGGTGAAGTGGTGCAGCCGGGCGACGACGCCTTCAAGGCCGCCGCCGCCGGTGCTGACTGGAGCAAGACGTACTACCAGATCCTGACCAACCAGCAAGGCAAGACCGCATGGCCGATCGCTGGCGCCACGTTCATCCTGGTGCACAAGAGCCAGGAAAAGGCAGCGCAAGGCGCGGAAGTGCTGAAGTTCTTCGACTGGGCCTACAAGAGCGGCGCCAACATGGCCGCTGACCTGGACTACGTGCCGCTGCCGGAATCGGTCGTGAACCAGATCCGCACGACGTGGAAGACCAGCGTCAAGGACGCGTCGGGCAAGTCGCTGTACTAAGCTGCTGTACTGACGGCACGGGCAGGGCGCGAGGATCTACCGGATCACGTGCCTTGTCATCCGCAGGGCTGGCCGGCCCGCCCAGGTAAGTCACCGAGGCGGGCCGTGCCGCTTGCATCCACGCACTCCATATCCCACCATGGCCACTACGCCCGATCTCCCCGCCGTCCGGCCCCCCAGCCGCATGGGCGACATCCTGTTCGGCGGCCTGACGCGCGGCGCCGCCATCGTGACGCTGCTGCTGCTGGGCGGCATCATCGTTTCCCTGGCATTCAGCGCCTGGCCCTCGATCCAGAAATTCGGCATCTCGTTCCTGTGGAACGCCGAATGGGATCCGCCTGCCGACGTCTACGGCGCCCTGGTCCCCATCTACGGCACGCTGATCACCTCGATCATCGCGCTTATCATCGCCGTGCCGGTCAGTTTCGGCATCGCCCTGTTCCTGACCGAGCTGTCGCCCGCCTGGCTGCGCCGGCCGCTCGGCACTGCCATCGAGCTGCTTGCTGCCGTGCCGTCCATCGTCTACGGCATGTGGGGCCTGCTCGTGTTCTCGCCGATCTTCGGCGAGTACTTCCAGAGGCCGCTGGCCAACACGATTGGCCAGGTGCCCGTGATCGGCAAGCTGTTCCAGGGCGCGCCGCTGGGCATCGGCCTGCTGTGTGCCGGCGTGATCCTGGCGATCATGATTATCCCGTACATCGCTTCGGTGATGCGCGACGTGTTCGAAGTGACTCCGGTGCTGCTGAAGGAATCGGCGTACGGCGTGGGCTGCACCACCTGGGAGGTGATGTGGCGCGTGGTGCTGCCGTACACCCGGGCCGGTGTGATCGGCGGCGTGATGCTTGGCCTGGGCCGCGCGCTCGGCGAGACCATGGCCGTGACGTTCGTGATCGGCAACACCAACCTGCTGGACAACGTCTCGCTGTTTTCGCCCGGCAACTCSATCACCTCGGCGCTGGCGAACGAATTCGCCGAAGCCGGTGCGGGCCTGCACACGGCCGCGCTGATGGAACTGGGCCTGATCCTGTTCTTCATTACCTTCGTGGTGCTGGCGCTGTCCAAAGTGCTGCTGCTGCGCCTTGCCAAGAATGAGGGGGGCAAATGAACCAAGCCAGCCAAACCGTATCTGCCACGCAGATCCCGGCCGTTCGCCCCGATGCGGACGCCGTGCGCACCCGGCTGCAGGCGTCCCGCCGGCGCATGAACGTCTACGCGCTGACCGCCTCGCTCGCGGCCATGGTCTTCGGCCTGTTCTGGCTCGCGTGGATCCTCTGGACTACCATTTCGCTGGGCGTGGGCGGCCTGTCGCTCGACCTGTTCACGCAGATGACCCCGGCGCCCAACACCGCCGGCGGCGGTCTGGCCAATGCCATCTTCGGCAGCTTCGTGATGGTGGGCGTGGCCACGCTGATTGGCACGCCGCTGGGCATCCTGGCCGGCATCTACCTGGCCGAGTATGGTCAGAAGTCGCCGCTGGCCAGCCTGATCCGCTTTATCAACGACATCTTGCTGTCGGCGCCGTCCATCGTGATCGGCCTGTTCGTCTATGCGCTGGTGGTCACGCGGATGGGGCACTTCTCGGGCTGGGCCGGCATCTGCGCGCTGGCACTGCTGCAGGTTCCCATCGTGGTGCGTACCACCGAGAACATGCTGAACCTGGTGCCGAACGCGCTGCGCGAGGCTGCCGTGGCCCTGGGCACGCCGAAGTGGAAGATGGTGATGTCGATCACGGTCAAGTCGTCGTATGCGGGCATCGTTACCGGCGTGCTGCTGGCCGTGGCCCGTATCGCCGGCGAGACCGCGCCGCTGCTGTTCACGGCGCTGTCCAACCAGTTCTGGACCAGCGACCTGAACAAGCCGATGGCCAACCTGCCGGTGACGATCTTCCGCTTCGCGATGAGCCCGTTCACCGAATGGCAGCAGCTGGCCTGGGCCGGTGTGTTCCTCATTACCGTCGGTGTGCTCGCGCTGAATATCGTCGCGCGCATGCTGTTCAAGAAATAAGCCGGCGCCACGTGCCCCGATCATCGAATTCCAGCGAGACACGAGCATGACCTCTACCGTCATCGACATTCCCGACACCGTGCGCGCCAAGATCGACGTGCGGAACCTGAACTTCTATTACGGTCAGTTCCACGCGCTGAAGCACATCAACATGTCCATCCCGGACCGCAAGGTGACTGCGTTCATCGGCCCGTCCGGTTGCGGCAAGTCCACGCTGCTGCGCACCTTCAACAAGATGTTCGCGCTGTACCCGGAGCAACGGGCCGAGGGCGAGATCAACATGGACGGCGAGAACCTGCTGGCCAGCAAGCAGGACATCGCGCTGCTGCGCGCCAAGGTGGGCATGGTGTTCCAGAAGCCCACGCCGTTCCCGATGTCGATCTATGACAACATCGCCTTTGGCGTGCGTCTGTTCGAAAAGCTCTCGCGCTCCGAAATGGACGACCGCGTGGAGTGGGCGCTCTCGAAGGCCGCCCTGTGGAACGAGGCCAAGGACAAGCTGCACCAGTCGGGCTACGGCCTGTCGGGCGGCCAGCAGCAGCGTCTGTGCATCGCGCGCGGCATCGCCATCCGTCCGGAAGTGCTGCTGCTCGACGAACCGTGCTCGGCGCTGGACCCGATCTCCACCGGTCGCATCGAGGAACTGATTGCCGAACTCAAGGACGAGTACACGGTGGTCATCGTCACCCACAACATGCAGCAGGCCGCGCGCTGCTCGGACTACACCGCCTACATGTACCTGGGCGAGCTGATCGAATTCGGCGAGACCGAGAAGATCTTCATCAAGCCGCACCGCAAGGAAACCGAGGATTACATCACCGGCCGCTTCGGCTGATCGCAGACCTTCCACGCCCCGGCCAGGAGAACATCATGACTGACAAGCACCTGTCGACCCAGTTCGACGCCGACCTCAACGCGATCAACACCAAGCTGCTGCAGATGGGCGGGCTTGTCGAGTCGCAGATCGAGCTCGCCATGCGCGCGCTGGCCGACTTCGACGCCGACCTGGCGGACCAGGTCATCACCCGCGAACAGCAACTCAATGCGCTGGAAGTGGAAATCGACGCGGACTGCAACAACATCATCGCGCGCCGCCAACCCACCGCGCGTGACCTGCGCCTGGTGATGGCGATCTCGAAGACCATCACCAACCTCGAGCGCGCCGGCGACGAGGCCGAGAAAGTGGCCAAGCGCACCAAGCACATCATGGAAGACGCGGCGGCGCACAACATCAACTACTCCGAGGTGAAGCTGTCGGGGGAGATGGCCATCACGCTGCTGCGCCAGGCGCTGGACGCCTTCGCCCGGCTCGACACCGTGGCGGCTGCGCGCATCGTCAAAGATGACAAGGCCATCGACGATGAATTCCGCGCCTTCGTGCGCAAGTTGATCACCTACATGATGGAAGACCCGCGCTCGATTTCGGTAGCGCTGGACTTCCTGTTCATCGCCAAGGCGATCGAACGAATCGGCGATCATGCCAAGAATATTGCAGAATTCATCATCTACATCGTCAAGGGCACGGACGTGCGCCATACCTCGCGCGAAGATATGGAGCGCGAAGCGCTGAGCTGACCCTGGCGGCAAGACTGAGAAGCGGAGAAAACATACATGCCAAGCAGTATTCTCGTTGTCGAAGACGAACCGGCGATTGCAGAACTGATCGCCGTCAACCTGCAGCACGCGGGGCACTATCCAATCCGAGCGTATAACGCCGAACAGGCGCTGTCCCTCATGAGCGATGTCCTGCCAGACCTCGTGTTGCTGGACTGGATGCTTCCGGGCAAGTCGGGCGCGACCTTCGCCAAGGAACTGCGTACCAACGACCGCACCAAGCAGATTCCCATCATCATGCTCACCGCCCGCAGCGAGGAGCAGGACAAGGTGATGGGGCTCGAGGCTGGCGCGGATGATTACGTCACCAAGCCGTTCTCGCCCAAGGAACTGCTGGCCCGCATCAAGGCCGTGCTGCGCCGTCGTGCGCCGCAGCTGACCGACGACGTGGTGGCCATCAACGGCCTGCGGCTGGACCCGGCCACGCACCGCGTGACCGGCCAGGATGACTCCGGCCCGATCAAGCTGGACCTTGGTCCTACCGAATTCCGTTTGCTGCACTTCCTGATGACTCATCCGGAACGTGTGCATAGTCGRTCACAATTRCTCGATCAGGTCTGGGGTGATCACGTGTTCGTGGAAGAGCGGACAGTGGACGTGCACATCAAGCGTCTGCGCGCCGCGCTGACGCCCGGGGGCTACAGCAATATGATCGAAACGGTACGTGGCAGCGGGTATCGGTTGGCGCGCTCGCCGAGCCACTGATCCGCCGATCGCCAGATCCTGGCAAGTCCGGCGCGGAGCAGCAGTAAGAGGGGCCGCGCCGGCACCATCGCCACGGCGGATTCGTGGCACACTCCGTCGCAACGACTGCGGTCGACCCGGCCTCCGGCCGGCCGCCTGACTCCACATCCCTCTCATGAATGTCATTTGGGCCCGATCCGCGGCCATCCTCGTCAGCCTGGCAGTTATCGCCGCCGGTCTGTACGTYTTTGTGGGGCCGGTTGCCGGCCTGACCTTCCTTTGCATCGCGCTGTTCCTGCAGCTTTGCTACTACCTGTTCCAGATCAACCGGCTGTGGAAGGTGCTCGACGCGCCCGCCTATGGCGAAATCCCGAGCGCGCTCGGGCTGTGGGGCGAGGTCTATTACCGCCTGCACCGGCTGGTCAAGCGCTGGCGCACGCAGGTGCTCCAGGTGGAGCAGCAGCACACGCGCTTTATCCAGGCCATCCAGGCGTCGCCTTACGGCGTGCTGATGCTTGACGATGCTGACCAGATCGAATGGTGCAACGGCGTGGCCGAGCAGCATTTCGGCCTGAACGCGCGGCGCGATGTGCGCCAGCGCATTACGCACCTGATCCGCCGCCCCGAGTTCATTCAGTACCTGACCCGCGAGCGCTACGACGAACCGCTGGTCATGCGCGACATGGGCGAGCACAAGCGCAACATCACCTCTGTCCAGATCCTTCCTTACGGCGAAAACCGCAAGCTCGTGCTGACGCAGGACATCACCAAGGTGGAAAACACCGAAGCCATGCGCCGCGATTTCGTGGCCAATGTGTCGCATGAACTGAAGACGCCACTGACCGTGCTCACCGGCTTCCTGGAAACCGTGCGCGACTTGCCGGTGTCCGAAGAGGACCGCAGGCGCTACGTGGACCTGATGCTGGTGCAGTCGATGCGCATGCAGCGGATCGTCGAAGACCTGCTGGCGCTGGCCAAGCTCGAGAGCGATGTGCAGCCGCCGACGCAGGATCGCGTGAATGTGGGCGCCCTGGCGGCCCACCTTGTGCACGATGCGGAGGCGCTCTCGCAGGACCGCCACCAGATCGCCGCCGAGATCGACACAGGCGTGGTACTGCGCGGGGCGGAGAGCGAGTTGCTGTCGGCGCTGGGTAACCTGGTGTCGAACGCAGTGCGCTACACGCCGGACGGCGGGCGGATTGCGATCCGGCTGAGTTTTACSGATGGACACTCGGTGTTTTCGGTCAGCGATACGGGGCTGGGCATTGCACCCGAGCACATCCCGCGCCTGACCGAGCGGTTCTACCGCGTGGACCGCAGCCGCTCGCGCGACACCGGCGGCACCGGCCTGGGGCTGGCCATCGTCAAGCATGTCCTGTCGCGCCACCATGCCGACCTGCGCGTGACCAGCGAGGTCGGGCGCGGCAGCACCTTCCGGATCGTCTTCCCGACGGACCGCAGTGGCTATGAGCCGGCGGCCGTTGCATCGCACCTGCCRGACCCGCGCCGCCACGCGGCGTAACACCGGGTCGCGGCAAATCGCCCCCTCCCGCACGCGGGAAGGGGCGAATCGGCGAATCCATCAGTTCCCGAATATCCTCAGCAGTTCCGCCTGACTCACCAGCTGCCGCTTGGCCGCCGAGCGCTTGCGCACGTATTGGCCATCGGGCTGCATCAGCCATGCGGACGCGTTGTCGCGCAGGTGCACCTGCAGGCTTTCCTTGATCACACGCGCCTTGAGCTTGCGATCCAGCACCGGGAAGGCCACCTCCACGCGGCGGAACAGGTTGCGATCCATCCAGTCGGCGCTCGACAGGTAGAGCACATCCTCGCCATCGGCACGGAAGTAGTAGACCCGATGGTGCTCCAGGAAGCGGCCCACCACCGAACGCACGGTGATGTTGTCCGACATCCCCGGCACGCCCGGGCGCAGCGCGCACACGCCACGCACGATCAGGTCGATCTTCACCCCCGCGCGCGACGCCTTGTAGAGTTCGTCGATGATCGACGGCTCCAGCAGCGCGTTCATCTTGGCGATGATGCGCGCCCGCTTGCCCGCCCGCGCATTGCGCGCCTCGGCGCGGATATGCTCGACGAGGTTGCTGTGCATGGTGAACGGCGACTGCCACAGGTGGTTCAGCCGGATCGTCCCGGCCGTGCCGGTCAGCAGCTGGAACACGTGGTGCACGTCCTCGCAGACTTTCTCGTCGGCCGTCAACAGGCCGAAGTCGGTGTACAGCCGGGCCGTGCGCGGGTGGTAGTTGCCGGTGCCCAGGTGCGCATAGCGGCGCAGGGTGACCTGCTTCACCTTCGGGCCGGCTGCCTCGCGCCGCACGATCAGCAGCATCTTGGCGTGGCACTTGTGGCCCACCACGCCGTAGACCACGTGGGCGCCGGCGGACTCGAGCCGCTCGGCCCAGTTGATATTGGTTTCCTCGTCGAAGCGCGCCAGCAACTCCACCACCACCGTGACTTCCTTGCCGTTGCGCGCCGCAGTCATCAGCGCCTCCATGACCGCCGACTCATTGCCGGTGCGGTACACGGTCTGCTTGATGGCCACCACGTTCGGGTCGGCCGCGGCGAGTTGCAGCAGGTCGAGCACGGAGGTGAAGCTCTCGTACGGATGGTGCAGCAGCACGTCCTGCTGGCGGATCACGTCGAACATGCCAAGCCCGGTCAGGAGCGGCTTGACCGGTGCCGGCACGTGCGGCGGATACTTGAGGGCAGGGCGGTCGACCAGATCGGGAATCTGCATCAACCGCACCAGGTTCACCGGGCCGCTCACGCGGTACAGGTCCTGCTCGGTCAGGCCCGATTCCAGCAGCAGCCGGCGCGAGAGCGCGGGCGGGGTATCGGACGAGACCTCGAGCCGCACCGTATCGCCGAAATGCCGGGCCGGCAGTTCGCCCTGGAGCGCCTCGCGCAGGTCGGTGATGTCGTCTTCGGAGACGAACAGGTCGGAATTGCGGGTGACGCGGAACTGGTAGCAGCCCTCCACGTCGATGGCGGGGAACAGTTCATGCACGAACGCCTGCATGAACGAGGACAGCATCACGAAGCCATACGGATAGCCGGACAGCTTCTCCGGCATGCGCACCACGCGCGGCAATGCGCGCGGGGCCTGCACGATGGCGAGGTCGGCTTCGCGGCCGAAGGCGTCCTTGCCGGACAGTTCGACGACGAAGTTCAGGCTCTTGTTGAGCACGCGCGGGAACGGGTGCGCCGGATCGAGCGCGATCGGCGTCAGCACCGGACCCAGCTCGCGCGTGAAGAAATCGCGCGCCCATCGGCGCTGATCGTCGGTCCAGGTGTTCGTCAGGTGAAAAAACACGCCTTCCTGTTCGAGGGCGGGGAAGATCACGTTCTGCAGCATGTCATACTGCGAGGCCACGAGCCGCTGTGTGCGCTCCGTGACGAGCTGATAGGTCTGGAGGACGGAGAGACCATCGGGCGTCAGGCCCGATGCGTTATCACGCATCTGCTCCTTCAGCCCCGCCATGCGGATTTCAAAAAACTCGTCCAGATTGCTGGAGACGATGCAGATGAACTTCAGCCTTTCCAGCAGCGGTACGTTCGGGTCGGCAGCCTGCGCCAGCACGCGCGCATTGAATTCCAGAATGCCAAGCTCGCGGTTCAGCAGCGTGCCGGGCGGCGTCGTCATCATGTGTAGAACCTTATTTTGGCGATGTGGCGACTTTTTCATAGAATCGTGTCAATTTGATGACACTTTGATTTTGTCATGATGCAGACATGACAAGGACATAATCTTACGCGTTTGGCGGGGTTGTACGTATCTTGCCAAACTTGCACCGATCCTGCGCTACTTACGCACGCAATGACACAGAATCCCCGCCTGCTGGCCGCCGTCGACATGGGTTCCAATAGCTTCCGCCTGATGATCGGGCGGGTGGACGAGACGCCCACGGCCTCCGGCCCTGCCAGCCAGATCTTCCAGGTGGATGCCCTGCGCGAGCCGGTACGACTTGCCGCCGGTCTGACGCCTGACAAATACTTGGACCAACCCGCGCGACGACGCGGCATCGACGCGCTGCGCCGCTTTGGCGACCGCCTGCGCGATTTCTCGCCAGAACACGTGCGTGCGGTGGCCACCAACACGCTGCGCGTGGCCAAGAATGCTTCCGAATTCCTGATCGAGGCAGAAAGTGCGCTCGGCTTCCCGATCGAAGTGATCGCCGGGCGCGAAGAGGCGCGGCTGATCTATCTCGGCGCCTCGCACGATGCGCCAGCCTGCCAGGGCAACCGGCTCGTGGTCGACATCGGCGGCGGYTCCACCGAGTTCATCATTGGCAGCGGCTATCAGTCGAAGCTGATGGAAAGCTTGTATATCGGATGCGTGTCGCACAGCCGTCATTTCTTTCCGAGCGGCAACGTGGATGAATACGCGTTCAAGCAGGCCGAACTGGCCGCGCGGCGCGAGATCCAGGTGCTGGTGCGTCAGTACCGCGCGGCGGGCTGGCAGCAGGCAGTGGGCTCGTCGGGCACGGCACGCGCGCTGGCCGAGCTGATCGAGCTGAACGGCATGAACGACAACCCGGCCGAGCACGGCATCACGCGCGAGGGCCTGGAGCGGCTCAAGCGCGCGCTGATCAAGGCCGAGAACGCCAATCGTGTGAAGCTCGCGGGCCTCAAGGCCGACCGCATCCCGGTGCTGCCAGGCGGCCTGTCGATCATGCTGGGCGTGTTCGCCGAACTCGACGTGGACCGCATGGACGTGACCGACGGCGCGCTGCGGTTGGGCGTGCTGTACGACCTGCTCGGTCGTAGCCACCACGAGGACATGCGCACGGTCACCGTCGACCAGTTCATGCGCCGCTACGCCGTGGACCGCGCGCAGGCGAGCCGGGTAGGGCAGGCCGCGCGCGATCTGCTCGCCCAGTTCCCCGATCCGCCCAACGAGCGCCGCGACGACAACCTCGCGCTACTGGGCTGGGCCGCGAGCCTGCACGAGATCGGCATGTCGATCTCGCATAGCGGCTATCACAAGCATTCGGCCTATATCGCCACACACGCGGACATGCCGGGCTTCTCGAAGACCGACCAGGCGCGGCTGGCGACGCTGCTGCTGGGCCATGCGGGCAAGCTGGGCAAGCTCTCTGGCAGCGGCAAGTTCGTCGACTGGCGCATGCTGTTCAGCCTGCGTCTGGCTTTTGTCCTGTGCCGGCGCCGTGCGGACGTGAAGCTGCCCCAGATCGAGGTCAGCCAGCGGTCGGATGCTCTCGATGAGGGTTTCGAAGTGCGGCTGCCTAAGGTGTGGATCGATGAGAACCCGCTCGTCGAGTACAGCCTGGCGCAGGAGTCCGACGAATGGGAGCGCGTGGGCAAGCGCTACAAGGTGGTGTACGTCTGATTCGGCAGTCTTCCGAGCAGCCAGTAAAAAAGGCGACCCCGTTTCCGGAGTCGCCTTTTTTCATGCCGATGAAATGTGCCGTTTCGATCGGGGAGCCGACAGGCTTCGGTCGCGGACTCAGCCGCGGTTGAGGCCCAGGAAATGGCGGGCGTAGCGCGGGTTCATGTCGCTCACGCGCAGCAGCGTCAGGAAGTCGGCTACGTTGAAGTCGGGATCCCATGCCGGCTCGCCGCAGATCTTCGCGCCCAGGCGCAGATAGCCCTTGATCAGCGCCGGCGGTTCCACGTCGAGCGCCTGGTTCAGGTTTTCCACCGGCAGGCGAGTGCGCGGGAAGGCGTGGTACTCGATCGGTGCCAGGAACTTCTCGGAGAACAGACGATGGAGGCTGGCCGCGTAGTGGCCGCCGTCGCTCATCGGCACGCTGGCGCAGCCGAGCATCGACTCGAGGTTGTAGCGTTGCAGGTATTCGCCCAGCCCGGCCCAGAGCGCCATGATGACGCTGCCCGAGCGGTAGTCGCGGTGCACGCACGAGCGGCCCAGCTCCAGCATCTTGGGGCGCAGGTGCGCCAGGCGCACGAGGTCGAATTCGGATTCGGCRTAGAGGCAGCCGACGCGCTTGGCCTGGTGCGGCGGCAGYACGCGGTAGGTGCCCACCACGCGCAGCGTTTCCTGGTCGCGTACGATCAGGTGGTCGCAATAGGCGTCGAACATGTCGACATCGGTGCCATTGGACGACGACTGGAGCCGTGCGCCCATTTCTTCGGCGAAGACCTTGTAGCGCAGGCGCTGCGCCTCGGCTACTTCGTCCTGGTGACGTGCCCACGCCACACTGAAAGCAGGCGCTGGAGCTTGTGCATGGGTTTGGTGCTGTGCTGGCTGACGAGGAAGACGGCTCCGCGCCGACTGGCCGGAGCGGCCAGTGGGCAAAGCGTCAAACAGCGGCTGGGTAGGCGTCGGAAGGTCGCGCATGTATGTCCTTTCGGTGACGAAACGGCTTCGAAACAATGTAGAGAGGGCTGGTGACAGTGCCGTGAAGCAGTGATGACGCTTCCATGACGTCCCTCTGTTGGGCGGCGCACCGGCGACTCTAGCCAGCGGCCTCCCGTGTTTCCATCGTCGTTATCCGAAAAAAGGACCGGTATTGCAGTTTGAAAACCTTGCCTCGGAATTGAGGCAGATCCGTCGCGAATCTGCCGCATCGTCCTAGAGGAAATCGGGACCCGTGACGGCGCGCAGGACGACCTGGGCCTCGGTGTCGCGCGTGCGTGCGGACAGCCACCAGATGCCGCTCTTCTTCACGCTCCAGYTGATTTCGTGGCCCGCCAGCAACAGGCTGGCCAGGCGGCCGATCCATGGCTGGTGGCCCACGACCACGGTGTGCTCGTGGCCTTGCGGCCAGTCGATGGCGGCGAGGATGGCGCTGACATCGGCGCCGGGCGCGAGGTCGGGCAGGACTTCCACCTTGCTACTGAGTGCGCCAGCGGTCTCGCGCGTGCGCAGGGCCGGGCTGCAGACTACGCGATGATCGGCGGGCAGATGGGCGCGCAACCATGCGGCGGATGCCTCGGCCTGCTTGCGGCCACGCCGCGTGAGGGGRCGTTGCAGGTCAGCGCTGCGCGAGAGGCTGAGGGGGTCAGGCAAGTCCTCGGCTTCGGCGTGGCGCCACAAGATCAGATTCATGTTGGCAGGTATTCGTTGTGCCTTGAGTATGGTGAAGCGGGTAGCCCAAGGCAAGACGCGGGGCGCGCGTCGTCAAACGAATCGCCAGAAACAAAACGGGCCGCCCGAAGGCAGCCCGTCAGTGTCGGCGGGGGCGATGTCAGCCGCGTGACAGCGGCGCTCGCCCGATCGGCGCGAACTCAGGATTTGTGGCGGAAATTGATGCGGCCCTTGGTCAGGTCGTAGGGCGACATTTCGAGGGTCACGCGGTCACCGGCCAGAATGCGGATGCGGTGCTTCTGCATCTTGCCCGAGGCGTATGCCCAGATTTCCACGCCGTTTTCCAGCGTGACGCGATAACGGTTGTCGGGCAGGGCTTCCGACACCACGCCGCCAAATTCAATGAGTTCTTCCTTAGCCAATCTGTTTTCCTTTGCGGCAGCCCCGAGAGCTGCGTAAGTTTTTAGGGAATACGTGTGAAGCGCCCGATGGATCATCGGGCTGGACCGTGCCATGGCGCGGTCCTGTGCGTCTCGGGACAGGCGGGCAAGGTGTTTCCGGGTCTGGCCGGCCGCGACATACCCCGAATCTGGGGGTGCGGCGCCGAAAAATCCAGTGTGCCTGGCAGCACGGACCCGGTTACAGGGCATGCTCAGATACCCCGGAACTGACGCGGGATTATAGCACGTTCGGCGGTGCAGCATGCCCTGCGGCCGTCGCGCTACTCGACCCGTCCGGAGAGGTTGCGACCACAGGTGTGTGACGGGGATTGCACATGTAAGAGTAGGCAATTTCACGCGGTCCTTTGCACCCATTATCGCGGCAGCCTTCATCCTTGCTGTTAAGGGGTGCTGGTGGTTTTTTCGACAGTGAAGATGCACTCTGCAGGGGCGAGGGCATCTTCACGAATCGCGATTCTGCTGGCTGATGCTCTTACGCGATCTACTTGGCGCATGCGATTGGTATCGGAACGTTATATCCTGTCGGGGAACACTGGGCGTGGTTGAGCGCTAGCAAGACTGCCAGTGGCATATTGTCCGCCATGATGTTGAGCACTTGTCTTGGTATCTTAGTCTGTCTCAATGTGGATATACTCGTGCCGATACCGACGAGCTAGGAGCAATCGTGCGATCTGTCATCAAACGAATTACTACGATTGAGCAGCGTGCGGCAGTGCGAGGCGTTTTGCGCAGGCTGCGCCCGGTCCCGAAGCCGGCACCAGAGCCGAAGTTCCATGATCGGCTGCACGAGTTCTCTTCGCCATATCGCCTGCACCTTGGCTGCGGGAATGTAAAGTTGAACGGCTTTTGCAACGTTGATGCCCTTGAGACGATGGCCGCGGACGCAATTGACGACATTCGCACGCTACGGCGTTTTCCAGCCCAAAGCGCCCAGGAGATTTATGCGTGCCACGTGCTGGAGCACTTCGCTCATGACGAGGTGGTGCCGTTGCTCAAACGGTGGTATGAGATTCTGCAGCCGGGCGGCGTTTTGCGGATTTCCGTACCAGATCTGGACAGAATCGTTCGGATCTATCACAAGAACTGGGAGCACTTCCAGAAGCCAGGGCATACGCCATGGATAGGGCTAATCTACGGCGGCCAGTCGACTCCCTATGATTTTCACAAGACGGGATTTAATGCCAATTGGCTGTGCCATTTGCTTGAGCAGTGCGGATTCGAGCAGTGCGAAGAATACCCTCATGAGCCCCATTTTGTGCCCGGGGCAGTGGACGCCTCCATTGCGAATGCAACGTTCGGTGAGTACTTTTCGCTAAACATGATGGCTCGACGTCCTCGATAGAGGATGGCGGCAGTCACAAAAGCCACCTTCGGGTGCCCTTTTGCCCTTATGTTTCGATTTACTAGAAAATCTAGCGGAACAGTTTTTGCCACCACGGCCCATATTGAGGATCATAAGGCGCCTTCCAACCCCTATGGACATTTTCTATGGCGTCTTCTTGGCAAACGCCTTTTGCAATGAGGCGATGTACTTCGGCGTCTGCAGCGTCACTCTGGAAAATCCGGGCGGTGATTGGCGTGACCTCAGGGCAAGGTGGCGGTCCCTCGACAATGGTCTGTGCCGGGATCAGGTCACAGAACCAGGCCCTACCATCGCACTGCCGGCTGGCATCAGCCCTGGACAAATAGGAAAGCAGGCCGAGGGCGAGCAATCCCCCTAGGATCAATGCTGCACGGGTGCTCACAAATCGCCAGAAAAATACAATGGCTCCCAACATCGCTATGACGCCCATCCAATGAACCTCCGTTTCCGTTCGGCCTGAAGATGGTATGCGTGCTAGACACGCCCAGAAGGACACCCAAAAGGGTGGCACGACTGAGCCTCTATGCAATACCCCAAATGGGTGAACGAAGCGGTGGGCGGCACCTGAAATTGCTCGGGTGGTTGGCCGCTTCGCCTTGATCTAAGGCGTGTGCCGTCTCGGCAGATGAATATCGACCGTGCTGTATAAGACACCGAAAAATAGGCGATGAGTCGAAACCCTATCGCTCGGTTTCTCGACAAGACCGAGGGCACGCCGTGGGATCAAATCGTCGGGAAGTACACCGGCAGCATCTATGACGCGCCATTCGGCAGCGAATCGCTTGGCACGCCGGGCGTGCTCGAGCTGACCGCCTATTCCAGCACGCTGGACAGCGAGAACCGGTCACTCAGCGTGACGTCGACGATCAACACCATCTACGGCACCATCACCGTTCAGGACGCGAGACGACTGCGCTGCCTGACTGAGCTGTTATCAGACCTATGGCCGCCTTCGGTCGGCTTTTTCCGGCGAAACGACCGCGTTGGATCGACACGGCCGTCAACCCGCAGACGCTCGCGGACAGCGTCATCGATTGAGCGGCACCGAGAGGAAGTCGAGCTTGGAATCGAGACGATCATGACGCCGTGCCAATGCCAGGACTGGCTGGCGTATCGCATGCCGTTGAGAGACATTCCCAATCAGGCTGGACTTCTCCAGGCGGTTGTCTGGCCGCTGCAGCCCACCATTTGGCATTCATCTTGCGGAAAACAAGTCTGCAGCTCTCAAGCATGGTCCAGTGACGAGGGTCTGTATCACTGCGGCGACGAGGAGAGATCCGAACAAGACAGTAGATGTCAGCACAAAGGTGTTCCAGATGGGATGGAGCTCTGTCATCTTGAACACCGTGTCGCGCAGCCACACCAAAATCAATGGATGTACCAGATAGATTTCGTAAGAGTACTTGGAGATCGTGCTCATCAACCGGTCTAGGATCGCACCGTCAGCGGGTAGGTGCTTCGCGCCCATAAATAACCCGAACACACCGAACGCTAGGGCATACATGTTGAGGCCTTGATCGAAGATGCCGATTTGCAGATGCGCTGCACGCGCGAAGAAGGTCGAAATGAATCCAAATACCGTCAATCCGAAGAAGGCGAGGCTGTACTGATGAGCATCTAGCCTTGTAATCGCATAGCCGCCGACGAAGTACAGTAGCCAAGGGCTCACCAGGAAAAGCGCGCCATTGATTCCAATTCCCGCGAGATGCGAGAACTGCCGGACCTGCAAGATGGCTAGCAAGACCAGTATTCCCGTCCATAGCGTTCTAGTTGGAACACGACTGATCGCGATCGACAGGAAGGGAGCTATGAAGTAGAGGCCAATAAGGGAATATACAAACCAAAGATGGTAGAATTGCGGTTCGCGAACTAGCGCTATCACGAGGTCGCTGAAGGACATCGGCGAAGGCTTCTCGACCGTGTGCACGTAGACGTAGTACGCTGCTGAGTAGAGGACGAATGGTATTAGGATTTTCGGGAAGCGCTTCAGATAAAAGCGGCTCACCGAGTCATAAGGCTTGGCCAAGAGCAGTGCGCCACTGAGCATGAAGAACAGCGGCAAGCCAACCCGTACCGTCGTGTCCATAATGCCACCCGCGATACCGGTCGGGCTCCAGATGGCAGGCTTTTGAAAAAAAGGCCCATGCGTGTGGATGCCAATTACGCAGATGGCTGAGAAAGCCCGCAAGTAGTCCAGGTATTTTTGTCTTGTCATTATCGAAGAACGTTATTGCGGCCACCTATTGTGGCGCTTTCATGCCCGCCTTGAGCGGGTTTTTTCATTTTCGGGGAATTGCACGTCCGAACCTATCACCGGCAGCGCCGCAGGCGTAGCAGGCTGGAAACTCATCGGCGGTTTGGTCGGCGCCAAGCTGGTCCCCATCGTTGTGATGTGCATGACCAGGCCGCGCAGCGATTCCGAATGGGCGGTCGCATTGATCAGCACCGGCGCCGGATCAATTTACGGGTGCGCCGCCGTCGTCATGACGTTCAGGCTTAAGTCTTGGATGCAGGAGTAAGTAGGATTGACTTCGCTGGGCTCTTTCGATCGACTGATGAAGAGTTTCATCTGCCTCACCTGCGCGTGCATACAGTACCGTATGAGACGCTGCATTTTTGGAATTTACCCGGAACGATATTGGAAGCACTTGCTTCCGGACGAAAAAAAGGGCCTACGCCGAAGACGTAAGCCCTTGATTCCACCACTTGTTCTACTGCCTAAAACACCTTGCAAAACTGGTCGGAGCGATAGGATTCGAACCTACGACCCTCTGATCCCAAATCAGATGCGCTACCAGGCTGCGCTACGCTCCGAAGCCGGCGATTCTAGCCCGGGACGGCTCGTGCGGTCAATCACGGCGTGCAATAAGCATTCCTGATGCCAAAATGTGACGTCATCGCCGCTGCGCCCAACACCCCGCTTCAGCGGGGCGCTTTAGGCTTGACTTGGTTCCGGGCGCTGACATAATCCGCACACCGCAAAGGTCCGACCGGCGCACGTCGCCGGGTTGCTGTTCCCATCCGGACCCGGTCCCGACTATCACAACAATGGTGCGCCAGCCGCCGCGAGCGACGCGAGCGGCGCGGCAGTGCCTGAGCCACGCCCCACCGGTGCCCTTGCGGCCACCGGCTGCCCAGGGCGCCCGGAACCTGCGGAAACAAAACAGGACGGCCATCGCAGGCCGCAAACAGAAGGTGGTTTCCCAGTGCCGCGCGGAGCACTTGGCGATGCCTTTGTGAACGGGAAGGAAGATGTTTCAGTCGCAGGTGGTAGTGCTGATCGCAGGCCTGTTTGCGCTGCAGATGGCGGTCGTCTGTGCCGTGTTGCGGCGCGCGCCGGGCATGGAGCGCAGCGGGCTGACCTCRTGGGCGCTGGGGGACCTGATTGTCACGCTCGCGGTGGTGCTGCTGGCGGCCCATGCGTGGCGTCCCGAATGGCCACTCCATGGCCTGCCCGAGCTGGCGTTGAGCGTGGGATTGTCGATGATGGTCTACGGTACGCGCCATTTCGTCGGCAAGCCGGGCCGGGGCAGGGTGCTGGCCATCGCCAACCTGCCGGCCCTGGTCGCGGTGGGGGCCCATGCGGCCAGCCACCTCGCGCCGGCCACGCTGCCGGAGTCGGCGGCGTTCGGGGTGTCGCTCTCGCTGGCGGCCGCCTGTATTCAAATACTGTTGTCGATCGAGATCATCCGCATCACGGCGCCGTGCGTGGCGGAGAAGCGGGGCACCGGGCGGCTGGCCGCGCTGTGCCTCTGCTTCGTGGCGCTGGCCTGTGCCGCCCTGGCAGCCATGCAGGCGCTGCCGATGCTGGAGGCGCTGGGCCAGGTTCGCTCGCACGCGCCGGTCGATGCCGATGGCGGCGTCACAGTCTGGTTCGTGTTCGGCGTAGTGGGGTTGTCGGTCAGCTTCGCGCTGATGGCACACGACCGGCTGCGCCGCATGCTGGAGCGCCGTGCGCGGCACGACGACCTGACCGACGTGCTCTCGCGCGGCGCGTTCTGGGAGGAACTCGAGCTGGCCTGCAAGCAGGCGGAACGCACGCGCCAGTCGTTCACCGTGGCGTTCATCGACCTCGATCACTTCAAGGCCATCAACGACCTCTACGGCCATCTGGCCGGCGACAGCGTGCTGCGCCACTTCGCCGGCCTGCTGCGCAAGGCAGCGCCGGCGGGTGCGGTGCTGGGGCGACTGGGCGGCGAGGAGTTCGCCATCGTCCTGCCCGATACCGCGATGGAGGCGGGCCGCGCCGTGAGCCTGCGCCTGAACGCGATCGTGCGCGGCGCGCCGTGCCCCTCGGAACCGGACCCGATTGCCTACACCGTCAGTATTGGCATGGCCGAGCGGCAGGCGGGCGAGAATGCCGATGCCGTCATGCGTCGGGCCGACCGCGCGCTGTACGACGCCAAGCAGATGGGCCGCAACTGCGTGTCGTCGCACGACAGCGGCGAGCCGGTCGGCATGCCGCGCCGGCCCCGTGTGCGCGAACGCGAATCCAACTGATTTCGCGCGCGCGGTGGAGTAGAATGCTGGCCTTGCCGCCACGGCAAGGCTCGTGGCGCCCCGGCCGCCCTTAGCTCAGTTGGATAGAGCACTCGCCTTCTAAGCGAGCGGTCAGAGGTTCGAATCCTCTAGGGCGGGCCAAGTCTTCACGCGGAAGGGTTCACGGCGGCGCCGTGCTTTCCACCTCCAGGGCGGGCATCCAGCTACCGGGTGCCGGCGCCCGCCGTACCGTCCCTCTTACCGTTGCCCGTCGGCCCACCAGTGGCCGCGCCAGCGCGACGCTGATCCCGGTCAATTCCCATACCGTCTGATCGTCCACCTGCAGCACAGCCATGGGGTGGGGCGCATTGCCGATGATCCGAACCTCGCCCGTGAGCGCGATGCGCGCGCCCACCGCCGGAGGCGGCGTCGCCCCGACGCAGGCGGCGAGGCAACCGGCGGCCGCCATCACCAGAAGGCCGCGCTTCGTCACCCCCCTCATTGGATGACCACCGACAGCGCGGTGCCGGGCGGCACGCTCACCCGTTCGCTATAGATCCCATGCATCGCCGGCCGGACGATGGGAATGCTCGCATACGGCTGCAGCTGCGTCGGCACGGTTTGCGTCAGCGCGCGGAGTCCGGCCAGGTTCTGCGGATCGATCACCGGCAGTCGCAGCGCGCCATCGACGCGCGCCGGAAAACCGTAGCCAGCGGGGCTGTCGGTGGCCCGCATCAGCGACCCGGCGGTCGCCGAGAAGCGGCGAAGCTGCTCGCCGAGTCCCGCGCCGGTAGCTTCGGCCCGGATCGCCGCATCAAGGACTTCCAGTGACTTCTCGCTGCTCACGTCGCGCAACAGCCGCGAGAAGAACCCAGCGCCAAGCTGGCGATTGAGAAACCCGCCCAGCGAGCCCGACACCGAATAGCTCTCGCACGTCTCCCCGAACGGCTCCCACGTGGTCAGGCTGCAGTTGTACATGCCGTTGCGGATCCTGACGTAGTCGCGGAACCGGACATCGCGAATATCGTTGACGGCCGGGTCGATGGCGTGCCCGGCGAAGTCCTCCATCATCATCGCGGTGGCTTCKTCGAKCCAGRTATCGAACAGATACTTCGGGCCGTGGCCAGCGCCCCGGCGGTAGAAGTTCTGCAAGTGCATGCCTTCGTGGGCCATGGTGCTGGCAGCCTGCTTCAGCGCGGCGTCGCCCGCCGCGTACAGCGATTCCGAATTCAGGAAGAAGCCCACCGCTTCGTTGCTATGAGGGAGTCCGGCGCTGCGCCGGATCACGTCGCGCGAATAGAAATAGCCCATCAGCCGCGCGGACGGGTTGTCGCTCGTCAGCTTGAGGATGACGATATCGAGCGGCTGGCCGGCACCCGGGATYAACTCCGCATACCCATGCGCGCCCCAGAGCGGCCCGCCGACGTGCGTCAGCAGGTCATAGACCTTGCCCGGCCCCAGGAAACTGGCGGCAAGCGCGTSGATGGTGGCGTCACTGACTTTTGCAGGACCGCGCTCGGCATCCTCGATCCAGAAATTGACGACCGTGCCGTCGCTGGCCTGTGACTGGCGCAACAGCGTCGCCATATGCGGCTGGTCTTCCGCGTCATGCCAGGTGCGGGACTCGTTGAGCACGRCCTGCCGCGGGGCGATCCGAGCTTCCCGCGCCTCCAGCGCYGCCAGCGGRCGYGTGGCYGCCAGYCGGGCCCAGCCATGGGCGTTGAATTCGCCGACGCGCCGCATGACGGCGCTGTCCTCTCCATCGAGACGCCACGTCTTGCCGACCGCCGACGCGGATGCCTTGGGCACCAGCGGGAGGGCCGGCATCGCCTGCGGCTCGGCGCCCTGATTGGTGAAGACCAGCGTGACGTCGTGTCCGGAGAGCCCCCGGATAYTGACCGGCACATCGACCGGGGCGGCCGTGGCGTTCACATGCCGCCAGACCCCCACRCTGGTTCCGGCATACGTATTGGCGCCCAGCGCGCCACAGCCGGTGCACGCCACCGACAGCAGGTCACCCGGAGGTTGGGGCGCCGTCGGGGCAGGYGGGGTGGGTGGGATGGGCGGCGCAGTGGGGTGGTCGGACCCGCCATCACCCCCGCACGCGGCAAGGCCGCCAACCATGCAGCACGCCAAGGCCAGCTTCTTCATCATGACTCCTTTCCTCTTCGTATGGGAAAGGAAGCTTTTTCCATGGACCGCCGGCTAGGCGCTTGATCTGAATCAGCGGGCCGCAGAGATTCGCAATTGTTCTATCCGAAGGCCCCCGCGAGACATTGCGGGTTGGAACATTTCCCACTTTTTCGCCTATTCTTGGGAGGCGCTTGATGCTCCGCATTGATGCCAATGTGACGCCCTATTGGCAGGACTCTCGGCAGGATGATTGRTAGGCAGCAGCGCGCAAGATCAACCCCTCACCCGGTTTCGGCGCTCATGGGTAACAGCCAAAGCCTTCAAATCCTGTGGCAGGACGGCGAGCACGTTTTCTGTCGAGGCCAGCGCCCGGGCAMTGACGRCGCCGACATCGTCCTGATCGTCCGGCCCGCCGCCGACTATCCATCGTCCGCCAGTCTCGACCGCCTTGCTCACGAATTCAGGCTGAAGGATGAACTCGACAGCGCGTGGGCGGTGCGGCCSCTSGAGCTTCTGCGCGAGGATGGCCGGACCTCGCTGGTGCTGGAAGACCCGGGCGGCGAGCCGCTCGAGCTGCTGCTCGGCGCGCCCATGGAGACGGGCAGGGTCTTGCGCTTCGCTGCCGGCATCGCGGCGGCGCTGGGCCAGTTCCATCAGCGCGGCCTGGTCCATAAGGACTTCAAGCCTGCCCATGTTCTCGTGAATGGCACGGACGGACGCGCGCGACTCACCGGCTTCGGCATCGCCTCGCGGCTGCCGCGCGAGCATCAGGCACCCGAGCCGCCCGAAACGATCGCCGGCACGCTCGCCTACATGGCGCCCGAGCAGACCGGTCGGATGAATCGCTCCATCGATTCGCGCAGCGACCTTTATTCGCTCGGTGTGGTGATCTACCAGATGCTCACCGGTGTCCTGCCGTTTTCGGCGAGCGAGCCGATGGAATGGGTGCACTGCCACATCGCCCGAAAGCCGATGCCGCCCAGCGAGCGCCTGACGTCGATACCGGCCCCGCTTTGCCAGATCGTCATGAAGCTGCTCGCCAAGACGGCGGAAGAGCGCTACCAGACTGCGGCCGGTGTCGAGCAGGATCTGCGACGCTGCCTGGCTGCCTGGGAGRGCCATCGCCAGATCGATGGTTTCCCGCTTGGCGAGCACGACACGCCCGACCGTCTGGTGATTCCCGAGAAGCTGTACGGCAGGGAGCGCGARGTCAACAGGTTGCTGGCGGCCTTCAACCGCGTGATCACGCGCGGCGCACCGGAACTTGTGCTGGTCTCGGGATACTCCGGCATCGGCAAGACCGCCGTCGTCAACGAGTTGCACAAGGTACTGGTGCCGCCACGGGGGCTCTTTGCCGCAGGCAAGTTCGACCAGTACAAGCGCGACATTCCTTATTCGACCTTGGTGCAGGCGTTCCAGAGTCTGGTGCGGCCGCTGCTTGGTAAGCGGGACGCCGAACTGGCGAGCTGGCGCGCCGCGCTGCTGGAAGCCCTGGAGCCGAATGCACGGCTCATGACCGACCTCATCCCCGAGCTGAAGCTCATCATCGGCGAACAACCGCCGGTGCCGGAGCTTGAGCCGCAGCAGGCGCAACGCCGCTTTCAACTGGTCTTACGCCGATTCATCGGTGTCTTCGCCCGGCCGGAACACCCGCTGGCACTCTTCCTCGATGATCTGCAATGGCTGGACACGGCAACGCTCGACTTGCTGGAGGATGTGCTGGCGCGGTCGGACTTGCAGCACCTGATGGTGATCGGCGCCTATCGGGACAATGAGGTGGATGCCGCCCATCCCCTGACGCACAAGTTGCAGGCGATCCGGAGCGCTCGCGGAACGGTGGAGGAGATCACCCTGGCGCCGCTTGGCCGTGAACACCTCGGGCAGCTGATTGCCGATGCCGTGTGCTGCGACACGACGCGCGTGGCATCGCTGGCGCAGCTGGTGCATGAGAAGACGGCCGGCAATCCGTTCTTCGTGATTCAGTTTCTCTACGCGCTGGCCGAGGAGCGCTTGTTCCACTTCGACCATGACACGAAGGGCTGGTCCTGGCATCTCGATCGCATTCATGCCAAGGGCTACACCGACAATGTCGTGGATCTGATGGTGGGCAAACTGAGCCGTCTGCCGAGCGAGACACAGCAGGCGTTGCAGCAGCTGGCCTGCCTCGGCAACATCGCCGAGATCACGATGTTGTCCACCGTGCTGGTGATTCCGGAGAAGGAGGTCCATGCGGTGCTCTGGGAGGCCGTCCGCCTGGAACTGGTCGAGCGGCTGGAGGGCGCTTACCGGTTTATCCATGACCGCGTGCAGGAAGCCGCCTATTCGCTGATCCCGAAAGCGATGCGCGCCGAGGTGCATCTGCGGATCGGCCGCTTGCTGGTCGCCCGAACGCCCATCGGGCAGCAGGAGGCCGCGATCTTCGAGATCGTCAATCAGCTCAACCGCGGCGCTGCGCTGATCACGGCGCAAGCGGAGCGGGACCAGCTCGCCGGGCTCAACCTGATGGCGGGGAAGCGTGCCAAGGGTTCTACCGCCTATGCCTCGGCGCTCACCTATCTCAATATCGGCGTGGCGCTGTTGGGGGAGGATAGCTGGGAGCGCCAGCACGAGATGCTCTTCGCGCTGGAGCTGAACCGGGCCGAATGCACCTTCCTGACCGGTGAACTCTCGGTTGCGGATGAGGAATTGGCGGCACTGTCAGGTCACGCCGCGACGACGGTCGAACAAGCCATCGTGGCCTGCCTGCACATGGATGTCTGCCTGGTGCTCGATCAGAGCAGCCGYGCGATCAATGTCGGCCTCAATTGCCTCCGRMATTTCGGCATCGATTGGTCACCCCATCCGGACGGCGACGAGGTACGGCGCGAATACGGGCGCATCGGGTCGGCGCTTGAGGATCGGGAAATCGAGGCGCTTATCGACATGCCGCTGATGGAGGACCCTGCCTCCCTGGCCACCGTCGATGTGCTGATGAAGCTCTGGACGCCGGCCTTGTACACCGATGAAAACCTGGCTTCGCTGACGATCTGCAAGGCGGTCGGCCTGAGCCTGGAGCACGGCAATTGCGATGCTTCGTGCTTCGCCTACGTCATCCTCATCCGCATTGCAGGGCCGCATTTCGGCGACTACAAGACGGGGTTCCGGTTCGGTCAGCTTGGCTACGACCTCGTGGAGCGGCGCGGGCTTAAGCGCCTCGAGGCGAGAACCTTTGTTTGCTTCGCGCTGTTTGTCGTGCCCTGGATGAAGCACGTGGGGGCTTGCCGTGATCTGCAACGCCGCGCCTTCGATGCGGCAAACCGCGTCGGGGATCTCCAGTATGCAACCTACACGCGCAACGATCTGAACTCGAACCTGATCTTCTCCGGCGATTCGCTGTGCGACGCGCTGGCCGAAGCCGAGCACGGCCTGGCGTTCGCCGAGAAATCGCGGTTCGGTCTCGCCATCGACATCATCGCCACGCAAGTCGCGCTGATGCGCACGCTGCGGGGGCTCACGCCCAAGTTTGGTTGCCTCGACGACGCGCAGTTTGATGAGGCGCGGATCGAGCGGCGTTTCTCGGAGAACCCGGATCTGGCGATTGCGGCGTGCTGGTACTGGATCCGGAAGCTACAGGCGCGCTGTATCGCCGGCGACCACGCGGCGGCCATGGACGCCGCTGCGAAGGCAAAAGGACTGCTCTGGACCACGGCCTCGTTTTTCGAGGAAGCCGAATACTATTTCTATGGGGCGCTGTCGCACGCCGCCTGCGCCGATGCCACATCCGGCGATGCGCGGCAAGCGCACCTGACGGCGCTGGCTGGGCATCACGGGCAACTGACGGTCTGGGCGGAGCATTGCCCGGAAAATTTCGAGAATCGCGCCGCGCTGGTGGGCGCGGAGATCGCCCGGATTGAAGGCCGCGAACTTGATGCGATGCGGCTCTACGAACTGGCGATCCGCTCGGCGCGCGCCAACGGTTTCGTGCACGTGGAAGCGCTCGCCAACGAGCTTGCCGCGCGATTCTACGCGGCGCGTGAGTTCGCGGTCATCGCCGAGACCTACTTGCGCCATGCGCACTACAGCTACCTGCGCTGGCGAGCCGATGGGAAGGCGCGGCAACTTGAGCAGATGCACCCGCACCTCAGAACGGAAGCGTTTGCCCCCGGCCCGACGGGCACGATCACGACGCCCGTCGAACACCTTGATCTCTCGACCGTGATCAAGGTGTCGCAGATGGTCTCCGGTGTGATCGTCCTGGAAAAGCTGATCGAGATGGTCATGCGTACGGCGATTGAGCAGGCGGGCGCCGAACGCGGGGTATTGATCCTTCCGGATGCCGGCGAACAGCGGATCACTGCGGAGGCAACGATCGACGGGGAGATGGTCGCCGTGCATCTCCACGACCAGCCCATGACCGATGCGGTGCTGCCGGAGTCTGTTCTCAACTACGTCCTGCGGACGCGGGAGAGCGTCATCCTCGACGATGCCGTGGCGGATCCCACATTTGCGGCCGATCCTTACATCGCACAGCATCGCGCCCGTTCCATTCTCTGCTTGCCGCTGATGAATCAGGCGAGGCTCACTGGCGCGCTCTATCTCGAAAACCATCTCACGACCCATGTGTTCACTCCCGCCCGCATTGCGATCCTGAGGCTGGTGGCCTCGCAGGCCGCGATTGCGTTGGAAAATGCCCATCTCTACCGCGAACTTGTGGAGCGTGAGGCGAAGATTCGGCGCCTTGTCGACGCCGACATCATCGGGATCGTCGTCTGGACTGTGGAGGGCGACGTTCTCGAGGCCAATGATGCGTTTCTTCGCATGGTGGGATACGCGCGCGACGATCTCATCGCAGGTAGCGTGCGCTGGACGGACCTGACACCACCGGAATGGCGCGAGGGCGACGAGCGCGTGCTGCAAGAGATCAGGGAGATGGGAAGCGCGCCGCCGTTCGAGAAGGAGTTTGTCAGGAAGGACGGCAGCCGCGTGCCCGTCTTGATCGGTGCAGCCACCTTCGAAACCGGCCGAAGGGAGGGCGTCGCTTTCGTGCTCGACCTGAGCGAGCGCAAGCAGGCGGAGGAAAGTATCCGGGAGGGCGAGCGACGCTATCGCGAGGCGCAGACGGAACTGGCCCATGCGAACCGCGTTGCCACAATCGGGCATCTCGGGGCCTCGATTGCGCACGAAATCAAGCAGCCGGTCGCTGCGACAGTGACCAATGCGCACGCAGCCGTGCGGTGGCTGAGGGCCGAGCCGCCCAACATCGACGAGGTCAGCGAGATACTGGGTTGCATCATCAAGGATGGCAATCGGGCGGTGGACATCATTGGCCGCATCCGTGAACTGGTGAAGAAGGCGCCGCCCCGGAAGGAGCCGCTGGACATCAACCAGGCGATCCGCGAGGTGGTCGAACTTACCCGTGCCGAAGCACGGAAGCACGACACGCTGGTGCAGACGCATCTCGCGGACCCGTTGCCGCTTGTGCAGGGAGATCGGGTCCAGTTGCAGCAAGTCCTCCTCAATCTGCTCATCAACGCCATGGAAGCGATGAGCGGCGCGAGCGACGGCGCGCGGGACTTGCTGATCAGTACGGAGAAAGCGGAGGGGAACTGCGTGCGCGTGGCGGTGAGTGATTCAGGGCCCGGCTTTGCGCCAGACGACCCCGAGCGCATCTTCGCTCCCTTCTACACGACCAAGTCCGCCGGGCTGGGGATGGGGCTGTCCATCTGCCGTTCGATCATCGACGCCCATGAGGGTCGAATGTGGGCGAGTGCGAACGTGCCCCACGGTGCGGTCTTTCAGTTCACGGTGCCCGCGGAGCCGGGCACGTCATGGTGATCCCCTGAACGGGTATCTCAGGCGATGACCGTCGGCTATGCGGCAGCCTCCTCGCGCAGGCGACGGGCTTCGTCGCGCAGGAATTGCTGGTAGTCGTCCAGATCGCCGTCGAAAGGCTCGACGCCGCCCTTGGTGACCAGCCAGAACTCATCGCATACAGCGCGCAGCAGGGCCCGGTCGTGACTGACCAGCATCACCGTGCCTTCGAATTCGTTGAGCGCCATGCCGAGCGCTTCGCGTGTGGCCAGGTCGAGGTGGTTGGTCGGCTCGTCGAGCAGCAGCAGGTTGGGGCGCTGCCACACGATCATGCACAACACGAGCCGCGCCTTTTCGCCGCCGCTCATCGTGTGCACCGCCTGATGCACCATGTCGCCACTGAAACTGAAGGTGCCGAGGAAGGTGCGCAGGGATTGCTCGGTGCCACTCTGGCCGGGGGCGCGCATGTGCGGCGGCGTGTCCTTGGCAAGGCGGATCATGTGCTCCATCGGCGTGTCGAGCGGGCGCAGCACGTCGAGTTCCTGCTGTGCGAAGTAGCCGATGTTCAGGCCCTTGCCTTCGCTGATTTCACCGGCAACCGGCGCCAGCGCGTGYGCCACCGTCTTCACCAGCGTGGACTTGCCCTGGCCGTTCGCACCGAGAATGCCGATGCGCTGCCCCGCCAGCACGGAACGGTTGATGCCCTTCACGATGACCGTGGGCGGCGTGCCCGGGAGTGCGTCGGTCGGCGCCGGGTAGCCGAAGCTCGCGTCCAGCATCGACAACAGCGGGTTCGGGACGTTGAGAGGCTCCTTGAACTCGAACGTGAATTCCGCATCGGCAAGCACAGGGGCGATCTTCTCCATGCGTTCGAGCGCCTTGACCCGGCTCTGCGCCTGCTTCGCCTTCGAGGCCTTGGCCTTGAAACGGTCGATGAATTTCTGCAGGTGGGCGATCTTGTCGGCCTGCCTGGCCACCGCGGCCTGCTGCAATAGAAGCTGCTCGGCGCGCATGTCTTCGAACTTGCTGTAGTTGCCGCCGTAACGCACGAGCTTGGCGTTGTCGACGTGCACCGTCACCTGCGTCACGGCGTCGAGGAACTCGCGGTCGTGGCTGATCACCACCATGGTGCCCTGATAGCGCTTGAGCCAGGCTTCCAGCCAGACCAGTGCGTCGAGGTCCAAGTGATTGGTCGGTTCGTCGAGCAGCAGCAGGTCGGACGGGCACATCAGCGCGCGCGCCAGTTGCAGGCGCATGCGCCAGCCGCCGGAGAAGCTGTTGACCGGCTGGCTAAGCTGCGCACCACTGAAGCCAAGGCCCAGGATCAGCGCCTGGGCACGTGCGGGGGCATCGTGTGCACCAGCGTCGTGCAGGGCCATATAGGCGTGCGCCATGCGCATGCCATCGTCGCTGGCCTCGGCGGCGTCGACTTCGGCCTGCGCGGCCAACAGCACGGTGTCACCCTCGACGACAAAGTCGGTAGCGCTCTGCTCGGTCTCCGGCATCTCCTGCGCAACCTGGCCCATCCTCCACGCAGCAGGAATCGAGAACTCGCCGCTGTCTTCGTGCAGCGTGCCGTTGAGAAGGGCGAAGAAGGACGACTTGCCGGCGCCATTGCGGCCGACAAGACCGATCTTTTCGCCGGGGTTGAATGTGACGGACGCGCGGTCGAGCACGACATTGACGCCGCGACGCAGCGTGACATTACGAACGGAAATCATGGGGAGCCACTTCGGAGAGGACTGCCATGATAGCCGACCGGGCGTGTGACGGTTGTTATTTGTTGCGGTGCAACAATRGCAATCGGCGGAAAATCGACGATGAACGCCCAAAAAAAAAGCGCCCCAACTGGGGCGCTCTTGATGGCCGCGGGCCGCGCGCCGGGATTACGCCCCCACGCCCCCCGCGCCGACGATGTTGAAGCCACCGTCGACGTAGGTGATCTCGCCCGTCACGCCGCTGGACAGATCGGACAGCAGGAAGGCGGCCACGTTGCCGACTTCGTCGATCGTCACGTTGCGGCGCAGCGGGGCGGCTTCCTCGAAATGCCTGAGGAGCTTGCCGAAGTCCTTGATGCCGGACGCAGCCAGCGTCTTGATCGGGCCTGCCGAGATGCCGTTGGCGCGGATCCCGCGCTCGCCCACGGCTTCGGCCAGGTAGCGCACGCTCGCCTCGAGCGACGCCTTGGCCAGGCCCATCGTGTTGTAGTTCGGAACCACGCGTTCGGCGCCGAGATAGGTCAGCGTGAGCAGCGATGCCTTGTCGGACAGCAGCGGCAGCGCAGCCTTGGCCAGTGCCGGGAAGCTGTAGGCCGAGATGTCATGCGCGATGCGGAAGCCTTCGCGCGACAGCCCGTCCAGGAAATTGCCGGCGATGGCTTCGCGCGGCGCAAAGCCGATCGAATGCACCAAACCGTCGAATTTTTCCCAGCGCTGCCCCAGAGCGGCGAAAGTCGCGGTAATCTGCTCATCGCTGCCCACGTCGCACTCATAGATCATGTCGGAGCCGAATTCCTTGGCGAAGTCGCTGATGCGGTCCTTGAAGCGTTCGCCGACATAGGTGAAAGCCAGCTCGGCGCCCTCGCGCTTGCACGCGGAGGCGATGCCATAGGCGATCGAGCGGTTGGACAGCAAGCCGGTGATCAGGATCCGCTTACCTGCCAGAAATCCCATAAATTCTCCAAGATATGTGAGGGTGGGGCGGGCATGTTTCATGCTCGGCCCCCGGGGCCGGTGCACGACGGGTAAAGTTCCCCGCAGTTTGTTGCGCCGCGCAGAGGGAATGTCCGGATGGCTGGGGGCCACCCGGACGCATGTAAAATTGTCGCACAACTTCGCCCGGCCACAAGACGCCGGGCATGTCCAGGTCAGAGTGGAGGTCTGCAACGGGATGCCTATTCGCGCACGTTGGCCGCTTCAGGCGGCAGGGCAGTGCTTTCGTCGTGGCGCGGTGCTGCAGAAGGTGCGGGGGCTGGCGCCATTGGCGCTTTGGATATGCGTGCTGGCCTCGGGTTTTCCCGCATTGGCGCATGCCGCGCACGGGATTGCCCTGCACGGCGACCTCAAGTATCCGGCCGATTTCAAGCAATTCGACTACGTCAACCCCGATGCGCCCCAGGGCGGCACGCTGACGCTGGCCAACCCGGACCGGCGCACGAGCTTCGACAAGTTCAATCCGTTCACGCTCAAGGGCACCTCGGCGCCCGGCCTGACCGCGCTGATGTTCGAATCGCTGTTGATCAGTAGCGCGGACGAAACCGCCAGCGCCTATGGCCTGCTGGCCGACGACGTCACCGTGGCGCCCGACGCGCTGTCCGTGACCTTCCGCATCCGACCGGAGGCGCGCTTCACCAATGGCGACCCGGTCATGGCCTCGGACGTCAAGTACTCGTACGACATGCTCATGAGCAAGTCGGCCAGCCCCGGCTACCGGAGCATGTGTACCGACGTGAAGGCCGTGGTCGTGACCGGCGAGCGCACCGTCCGCTTCGACTTCAAGCAGCGCAACACGGAATTGCCGCTGATCGTCGGTTCACTGCCCGTGTTCTCGAAGAAATGGACCGCCAAGGTGCCGTTCGACAAGCTGACCTTCGAGGAACCGATCACCAGCGGCCCCTACGTCATCGACCGCTACGACGCCGGTCGCGGCATCATTTTCAAGCGAAACCCGAGCTATTGGGGCAAGGATCTGGCGGTACGGCGCGGCACGTTCAACTTCGGCCGCGTGGTCTACCGGCTCTATAAGGACGAGACGGCCAAGCTGGAGGCGTTCAAGGCCGGCGAATTCGATGCCATTGTCGAATATCGGTCGAAAAACTGGGCGAAGAGCTATGTCGGCACGCGCTTCCGCAAAGGCGAGCTGATCAAGACCGAATTCCCGCACCGCAACGGCGCCGGCATGCAGGGTTTCGTGATGAACATGCGCAAACCGGTGTTCCAGGATGTACGCGTCCGCCGCGCGCTGATCCTGGCGCTGGACTTCGAATGGCTGAACCGCCAGCTGTTCTACGGCGCGTACAAGCGGCTGGACAGCTGGTTCTCGAACAGCGAGCTGGCCGCCAGCGCGACGTTCGACAGCCGCCCGGGTCCGGGCGAGATGGCGCTGCTGGAGCCGCTGCGCGCCCAGCTGCCGGCGGAAGTGTTCGGCCTCGATGTGGTGCAGCCCACCACCAACGCACCGCGCTCGCTGCGCGACAAC
Source organism: Cupriavidus sp. KB_39 (assembly GCF_052114485.1). Classification (NCBI taxonomy): domain Bacteria; kingdom Pseudomonadati; phylum Pseudomonadota; class Betaproteobacteria; order Burkholderiales; family Burkholderiaceae; genus Cupriavidus; species Cupriavidus sp. KB_39. The sequence goes on along the minus strand of NZ_JBFREV010000004.1, from coordinate 28,076 downwards.
CTGCGCGAAGCCCGCCGCCTGCTGGCCCAGGCCGGCTGGACCTACGAGGACGGCGCGCTGCGCAACGCCAAGCGCGAGCCGCTGGTGTTCGAATTCCTCGATGACGGCGGGGCGATGAGCCGGGTGATCACCACCTATGTGCGCAACCTGGAGAAGCTTGGCATCGAGGTGCATCAGCGCACCACCGACTTTGCGCTGTATCAAAAGCGTCTCGAGGATTTCGACTTCGACATGGTGTCGATCCGCTTCCCGGACTCGCAAAGCCCCGGCAACGAGCTGCGCGACCGCTTCACGACCGAGGCCGCGACCACGCCCGGCTCGGACAACCTGTTCGGCGTGAAATCGCCTGCCATCGACAAGCTCGTGGACCACGTGCTGCACGCGCACACGCGCGACGAACTCGTCACGGCGGGTCGCGCGCTGGACCGCGTGCTGATGCACGGGTACTACATCGTGCCGAACTGGTACAGTGCCTCGCATCGCGTGGCCTATCGCAATACGATGTCCTACCCGACCCGCCTGCCGTACTTCTATACGGCGGAGGGCTGGGTTCTCTCCAACTGGTGGCGGAACGATCTGACGCCGAAGACCCAATGACGGCACTGACGGAACCTGGACGCGCATGATTGCCTACCTGCTCAAACGCATCCTGCTGATGATTCCGACCCTGATCGGGGTCATTACGCTGACTTTCGTCGTGATCCAGTTCGTGCCGGGCGGCCCGGTCGAGCAGATGATGCTCGAACTCAAGGGGCGCGGCGGTGGCGGGGAGGCCAGCGGTGGCGGGGCGGAATACCGCGGCCGGCGCGGCGTGGACCCGGACAAAATCAAGGAAATCCAGGCGCTCTATGGCTTCGACAAGCCGCCAATCGAGCGCTATTTCATGATGCTGAAGCGCTTCGCCCAGTTCGACCTGGGCCAGAGCTACTTCCAGCACCGCAGCGTCTGGGAGCTGGTGAAGTCGAAACTGCCGGTGTCGATCAGTCTCGGGCTCTGGACGTTTTTTCTGACTTATCTGATATCGGTCCCGCTCGGGATCTCGAAAGCGATCCGGGCGGGCAGCCGCTTCGATGTGATCAGCAGCATGATCGTGCTGGTKGGCTACGCGATTCCGGGCTTCGTGCTCGGGGTGCTGCTGCTGGTGCTGTTCGGTGGTGGCACGTTCGTCCAGTGGTTCCCGCTGCGCGGGCTGACGTCCGACAATTGGGACCAGCTCACGCTGATGGGCAAGGTCATGGACTACCTCTGGCACCTGGTGCTGCCGATCACGGCGTCGGTGGTGGGCAGCTTCGCCGTCATCACCATGCTGACCAAGAACGCGTTCCTGGAAGAAATCCGCAAGCAGTACGTGCTGACCGCGCGGGCCAAGGGCCTGGCGGAGCGGCGCGTGCTCTGGAAACACGTGTTCCGCAACGCGCTGATCCCGCTCGTCACCGGCTTCCCGGCGGCGTTCATCGGCGCGTTCTTCACCGGCTCGCTGCTGATCGAGACACTGTTCTCGCTCGACGGGCTGGGCCTGTTGTCCTATGAAGCCGTGCTGCGCCGTGACTACCCGGTCGTGCTCGGCACGCTCTACCTGTTCACGCTGATCGGGCTGGTGACGCGCCTGATTTCGGATGTCTGCTACGTGATGGTCGACCCGCGCATTCACTTCGAGGGCATGCACCGATGAGCATTCTCTCCCACGGCGCGGTGCCCAACGGGCTGCCGCACTCGCCGTCGCCGCGCCAGCGCGCGTGGCAACGCTTCCGCCGCAACCGGCTGGGCTACTGGAGCCTGATCCTGTTCGTGGTGATCTTCGTCCTGAGCCTGTGTGCCGAGGTGCTGTCGAGCGACCGCCCGCTGGTGGTGCGCTACAAGGGCGAGTACTACTTCCCGATCGTCAAGGTCTACCCGGAAACCACGTTCGACGGCGATTTCCCGACCCGTACCGACTACCTCGATCCCTTCATCCGCGAACGGATCACCACGCACGGCAATTTCGCGGTGTTCCCGGTGAATCAGTATTCCTACGATTCGCTGAACTACTTCGCCAAGGAGCCGAATCCGGCGCCCCCCTCGTCCGAGAACTGGCTGGGCACCGACGATCGCGGCCGGGACGTGCTGGCGCGCCTGATCTACGGCTTCCGCGTGTCCGTGCTGTTCGGCATGGCGCTGACGATCATCGGCGTACTGGTCGGCACGCTTACCGGGGCGCTGATGGGCTTTTTTGGTGGGCGTTTCGACCTGTTCTCGCAGCGCGCCATCGAGATCTGGAGCTCGATGCCCGAGCTGTACCTGCTGATTATCTTCGCGTCGATCTTCGAGCCGAGCCTGGCGCTGCTGATCATCCTGCTGTCGCTGTTCGGCTGGATGGGGCTGTCCGATTACGTACGGGCCGAGTTCTACCGCAACCGCTCGCTCGACTATGTGAAGGCGGCGCGCGCGCTGGGCCTGTCCAATGTCCAGATCATGTGGCGCCATATCTTGCCGAACAGCCTGACGCCGGTSATCACCTTYCTGCCGTTCCGKATGAGCGCGGCCATCCTGGCGCTGACCAGCCTCGACTTCCTGGGTCTGGGCGTGCCGCCGACGACGCCGAGCCTGGGCGAGCTGCTGGCGCAGGGCAAGGGCAACCTCGATGCCTGGTGGATTTCGCTGTCCACGTTCGCGGTGCTCGTTATCACGTTGTTGCTGCTGACCTTTATGGGCGACGCGCTGCGGGATGCCTTCGATACGCGCCTGGGGCTGGCCCAGTTGCGTGGTCGTGTGGAGCCTAAGGCGCCTGCGGGAAGTCCCGCTGCGGAGGCCGTGCAATGAGCCTCGCCGCAACGTTTCCTGACGCCGTGGCCCCGCCGGCGCCCGGCACGCAATTGATGTGTGTGGACCGACTGTCGGTGACCTTCGGCGAGGGCGAGCACGCCACGCGCGCCGTGCGCGAGGTCAGCTTCGACCTGCGCGCTGGCGAGCGCTACGCGCTGGTGGGTGAGTCCGGCTCGGGCAAGACCGTGACCGCGCTGGCCATGCTCCGGCTGGTTGGCGACGCCCACTACCAGGGCGCCATTCGCTTCGAAGGCCAGGACCTGCTGCGCGTGTCCGGCCGCGAGATGCGGCGCATCCGCGGGTCCGAGATCGCCATGATCTTCCAGGAACCGATGACGGCCCTGAACCCGCTTTACACCATCGGCAACCAGATCGTGGAGACGCTGGCGCTGCACGAGGGCCTGGACCGCCGCGCCGCGCGCGACCGTGCCATCGCGCTGCTCGAGCGAACCGGCATCAGCGACGCCGCCAACCGTTTCAACAGCTTCCCGCATCAGCTTTCGGGCGGCCAGCGCCAGCGCGCGATGATCGCCATGGCCCTGGCCTGCCGGCCCAAGCTGCTGCTGGCCGACGAGCCGACCACGGCGCTCGACGTGACCATCCGCGCCCAGATCCTGGATCTGCTGCGCGACCTCCAGGCCGAGTTCGGCATGGCGGTGATGCTGATCACCCATGACCTGAACCTCGTGCGGGCGTTCGCGCAGCGTGTGGGGGTGATGGAGAAGGGCGTGCTGGTGGAGTCTGGCGAGACGGCCGAGGTGTTCGGCAATCCGCGCCATCCGTACACGCGCAAGCTGATCGACAGCCGCCCGCGCCGCGAGGTGCTGCCGCTGGTGCCACTGGCGCCGGTGCTGCTGGAGACCGATGCGCTCTGCGTCAACTACGCCAAGAAGCGCGCCGGGTTTGCCGGCTGGTTCTCGAAGGAGCAGTTCGCGGCCGTGAAGGACGTGAACCTGCAATTGCGCGAAGGCGAGACTGTCGGCATCGTCGGCGAGTCCGGCTCCGGCAAGACCACGCTGGCTCACGCCGTGCTGGCGCTCCAGCGCCAGAGCAGCGGGGCGATCCGCTTCCTGGGGCGTGCGTTCGACGCCTGCACGCACAAGGAGCGCAGTGCGCTGCGGTCGCGCATGCAGGTGGTATTCCAGGACCCGTTCGGCTCGCTGTCGCCCCGGATGACCATCGAACAGATCGTGGGTGAGGGCCTCGCCCTCCATCAGCCGGGGCTGTCGCCCGAGGCGATGCGCGAGCGCGTGATCGAGGCCCTGCGGGAGGTCGGGATGGACCGGACGGCGCTGGGCCGTTATCCGCACGAGTTCTCTGGCGGACAGCGGCAACGCATCGCCATCGCGCGAGTTTTGATCCTCAAGCCGCAGGTTCTGGTGCTAGATGAGCCGACTTCTGCACTTGACGTCTCGATCCAGCAACAGGTGCTGGCGCTGCTTTCCCAGCTCCAGCACAAGTACAACCTCAGCTATCTGTTCATCAGCCATGATCTAGCGGTGATTCGTGCGATGGCGCACCGCGTCGTCGTRATGAAAAATGGTGAAGTGGTCGAAGCGGGTGAGACGGAAACCGTACTCGGCGCACCGCAGCATCCGTATACGCGCAAGCTGATGGCGGCCGCACAGTTAGGGGTCGTCTGAATGATGTGCGGCGCAGCACGCATGCCGCACTAGCATGACAGCGCGATGTATCACATCGCCGTTATGCGGAATACGAGAAAAAAGATACGTTTTTCACGCTAGCTCATTGATTTGGCTGCGATTTCGGGCGAATTTGTAACCATCTTTGACACGATAATGACAGTCATTTACTATCCCGCGATACCTATTTTTGGGGGTGGTCTGTCGGTCGCATGCTGACCTTTGGGAAGGTCAACCACGCATGCGAATCGTGCACGGTACGCTGGCATATGTCTTGCGTACATACCGCCCTGATGTCTAGCGTTTGTCCGGCAATGTCTGACATGCCGGTCAGATAAGTCCGATTATCAGGAGAACCAATGCAACGAACGGTACTTCATTCCCTGGCGCGCGCCGCTATTGGAATTGCCATTGCATGCGGTGCGACTGTGTCGAATGGAGTGCTGGCGGATACGGTGTTCAAGGACCCGGACGCCCGGATCGATGCCCGCGCGGAACTGAGCGCGGATGCCCATCCGGAAGGCAAGCGTGGCTTGCTGTCGTCGGTGATGAACTCCACCAGCAACGTTGCCAGCAAGGCTGGCGACCTGGTCATGAACGCGCTGGGCCTGATTGGCGTGCGTTACCGCTTCGGCGGTAACAGCCCCGAATCCGGCCTGGACTGCAGCGGCTTCGTCCGCTACGTGTTCAACGACACCTTCGGCTTCGTGTTGCCGCGTCGCTCTGTCGAAATCAGCAAGGTTGGCACCACTGTGGCGGTCAACGAACTGCGTCCGGGTGACCTGGTGTTCTTCAACACCATGCGTCACACGTTCTCGCACGTCGGCATCTATATTGGCGACAACAAGTTCGTGCACGCGCCGTCCACCGGCAGCAAGATCCGCGTGGACGACATGCGTGCCAGCTACTGGGTGACACGCTACAACGGCGCGCGACGCATCGACGATGCCCAGCGCGGCGACGCCGACAACGGCATGGGCAACATGGTCGAGACGCTCAAGCGCTTCGACCCTGCTGCCCAGGGTCGGTCGCTGTACGGCGGCTGAACCGGCTGCTCGCCAAACAAAAAGGACTGCCTCGGCAGTCCTTTTTTATCGGGCTCGACATACAAATAAGACAAATACCCCACTAAAGGGTGACATGATGCGTCACATGAAGTGACACGAATTGTCACGAAGCGAGCCCATGTCCTGACAAGGATTGTCGTTTTACCCCACTATTGGGTGGTAACAATGCCGGTTGGCAGCTGGCGCGTACGGGCGAGAGCGAGCTTGTCGCGCAGGCTCGCCAGTACTGCCGCCGTGGCTTGCTCGCCGGCCAGGATCGCGCGGTTGCGCGCCGTGAAGTCGCTGCCGCTCATGTCGGGCAGGTCAGGGCGGATCACGATGTCCGCGCGCGCCAGCGCCATCTTGTTGATCGACTGACCCATGATGGCCGTGGTCTGCAGCAGCACGCCGCTCTGGCCGCCATTCTTTTGGCTCGACGGATCGGCCGAGATATTCACCGCGATCACGAACTCGGCGCCCATCTCGCGCGCCGCATCCACTGGCACCGGCTCCACCAGCCCGCCATCGACATAGTCATGGCCCTGGATCGACACCGGCTGGAACACGCCCGGCACGCTGCTGGACGCGCGCACGGCCTGGCCGGTATTGCCGCGCCGGAACAGGATCCGCTCGCCGGTCTTGAGATCGGTGGCGACGATGCCCAGCGGCAGCTTCATCTGTTCGATGGTGCGCTGCTTGACCAGCCGGTTCACATAGTTCTGCAGCGCCTCGCCCTTGAGCCAGCCACCGAACTTGGTGCCGAACGGCAGCGCCCAGTCGGCGATGGACGCCTCGTCCATGGTCAGGGCGAGCTTGTTCAGCGTGAAGCCATCCATGCCGGACGCGTAGAGCGCCGCCACCACCGACCCGGCACTGGTACCCGTGACGATATCGGGATGGATACCCTGCGCCTCGAGCGCCTTGATCACGCCGATATGTGCAAAGCCGCGCGCCGCGCCGCCGCCCAGCGCCAGGCCGATGCGCACCGGGCGCGGCGGCAGCGTGGCCACCGGCGGCGTGACGACGGGCTGGGTCGGCAGGGTGGGGGTCGGCTTCGGGCCGGTGGAGCAGGCCGCCAGCAGCATCGCCGCGGAGGCGCCCAGGAAATGGCGTCGTTTCATCGAGGAACGGGAATCTACGGGAAGTGATGCCGGCGCCGTGCGAGGCGGCATCCGAGGTCTCAGACCGGTGGCAGGATAAATGATTCCGGCCGGCGCGTAGCGAAAAAGCGGCGGCGGGCAGGGCGTATAATGCGCCATTCCTCGAATCTGGCCTGCGCGCCGCTGTGCGCGGGCCTTTTTGTTTCTCTCCGCCATGACACAACGCGTCCGCACCCGCTTCGCGCCGAGCCCGACCGGGTTCATCCACCTCGGCAACATCCGCTCCGCGCTCTATCCGTGGGCCTTCGCCCGCCGCATGCAGGGCGATTTCATCCTGCGCATCGAGGATACCGATGTCGAGCGGTCGTCCCAGGAGGCCGTCGACGTGATCCTGGAGTCCATGGCCTGGCTCGACATGGACATCGACGAAGGTCCGTTCTACCAGATGCAGCGCATGGACCGCTATCGCGCGGTGGTGCAGCAGATGATGGAGACCGGCCTCGCGTACCACTGCTACATGAGCACCGAGGAACTGGACGCGCTGCGCGAAGCCCAGCGCGCCGCCGGCGAGAAGCCGCGCTACAACGGCTTCTGGCGCCCCGAGCCGGGCAAGGTCCTGCCCGAGCCGCCGGCCGGCGTGCAACCCGTCGTGCGTTTCAAGAACCCGATCGGCGGCAGCGTGGTCTGGGACGACGCCGTGAAGGGCCGCATCGAGATCTCGAACGACGAGCTGGACGACCTGGTGATCGCCCGTCCCGACGGCACGCCGACATACAACTTCTGCGTCGTGGTCGATGACCTCGACATGAAGATCACCCACGTGATCCGCGGCGACGACCACGTCAACAACACGCCGCGCCAGATCAACATCATTCGTGCGATGGGCGGCCACGTGCCGGTCTACGCGCACCTGCCGACCGTGCTGAACGAGCAGGGCGAGAAGATGAGCAAGCGCCATGGCGCGATGCCCGTGACCGGCTACCGCGACGAGGGCTACCTGCCCGAGGCCGTGCTGAACTACCTCGCGCGCTTGGGCTGGGCGCATGGTGATGCCGAGATCTTCTCGCGCGAGCAGTTCATCGAGTGGTTCGACCTGGAGCACCTGGGCAAGTCGCCGGCGCAGTACAACCCTGAAAAGCTGGCTTGGCTCAACAACCACTACATCAAGGTGGGCGATAACGCCCGTCTGGCCGATCTGACGCGCCCCTTCATCGAGGCGCTGGGCGGCAAGGTGGAAGGCGCGAGCCTGGCCGACGTGATCGCGCTGGTCAAGGATCGCGCCAATACGCTGAAGGAAGTGGCCCAGGCCGCGATGCTGTTCTATCGCGGCGAGCCGCAGGCGGATGCCGCGCTGCGCACAGAGCACCTGACCGACGAGATCCGCCCGGCGCTGCAGGCGCTGGCCGCGCAACTGGCCGCGCTGCCTGAGTGGAAGCGCGAGGGCATCAGCGCCACGTTCAAGGCAGTGCTGGCCGAATTCGGCCTGAAGATGCCGAAGCTGGCTATGCCGGTGCGCCTGCTGGTGGCGGGGCAGTTGCAGACGCCGGGCATCGACGCGGTGCTGGAACTGTTCGGCCGCGAGACGGTGCTGCGCCGCCTTGCGGCAGCCTGAGAAAAGTGCGGAAAAATCTCGGCAGGGGCTTGCGCTCGGGCCGGGATTTCAGCATAATCTCCTTCTCCCTGCCGCGCGGCAAAAACCACGCGGATCGGTTGAAAGGCCGAAAAAGGGACTTGCAAAGCGGTTGGATTGCTATATAATCTCGGCTTCGCCGGAATCGTAGTAAATCCCGCGACAGCAAGAAGCAGTAAATGACAGTAACATTGGGGCTATAGCTCAGCTGGGAGAGCGCTTGCATGGCATGCAAGAGGTCAGCGGTTCGATCCCGCTTAGCTCCACCAAGTTTCTGTCCCCTTCGTCTAGAGGCCTAGGACATCACCCTTTCACGGTGAGTACAGGGGTTCGAATCCCCTAGGGGACGCCAAAACAGTAGGGCGTAATCAAACGTCCAGCTAGTCGTCCGAAGCAATAGCTTCGAGCGGCGAACCAACACGGAGCGGTAGTTCAGTTGGTTAGAATACCGGCCTGTCACGCCGGGGGTCGCGGGTTCGAGTCCCGTCCGCTCCGCCAAAACTGAACCCGCTTGGGTAAAACCAAGCGGGTTTTTCTTTGGGTGAGAGGTTGATTATCTGATAATCGCCTCGCGGTTTTTGGCGAAAGCAAATGCCACATGGCAGTTGCACTTCGAAAGAAAATCGTAATATAATCGCGGCTTCGCTGAAACGCGATTATGCAGTACTGGTAGTAAAGGGCAGTACCACGGGGCTATAGCTCAGCTGGGAGAGCGCTTGCATGGCATGCAAGAGGTCAGCGGTTCGATCCCGCTTAGCTCCACCAAGGATTTCGAGGCACCGACCCAGCAAAAAAGGTGCCTCAGTCGTTGAAAAGTCTGTTACAGTTACGGACTTCGCAGCGCAGACGGAAACGTTGCAACAAGTTTCTGTCCCCTTCGTCTAGAGGCCTAGGACATCACCCTTTCACGGTGAGTACAGGGGTTCGAATCCCCTAGGGGACGCCAAAACAGCAGGGCGTAATCAAACGTCCAGCTAGTCGTCCGAAGCAATAGCTTCGAGCGGCGAACCAACACGGAGCGGTAGTTCAGTTGGTTAGAATACCGGCCTGTCACGCCGGGGGTCGCGGGTTCGAGTCCCGTCCGCTCCGCCAATATTAAAAATGCCTGCGCAAGCAGGCATTTTTTTTATCCTTCGCTTCCCGTTATTGCATTGCGTGACCCGCCTTTAAATCATGCGGGTTTGCTCACCCGCATGAAATACCGTACCAGCAGCGTGCCGGCCAAGGCCAGGCTGATACTGTTGCCGAACCAGAAACCGGCGGCGCCGCGTGTCCACTCGGGTAGCGCGTCGATCAAGCCGAATCCCATCACATACCCACTACCCAGCCCCACGCCCCACAGCGATCCTGCGTAGATCAACGTCGGAATCAGGGCGATCTTGTACGCGCGCAGGATGAAGGCGGTCATGACCTGCACCGCGTCAAATGCCTGATAGAACGCGACGAACAGCATCAACGGCAGTGCCTTGGTGACTACAGTCGGATCCTTGGCGTAGGCCTGCAGCAGCGGCTCGCGGAGCAGCCACAGCAGGGCGCCTGTCAGCAGCGCCAGCCCGGCCCCGAAGCGGATGCCGCGCCACGCCAGCCGGCGTGCCCCAGCCAAGTCACGCGCGCCAATCGACTGGGCCACCAGCGTGGACGTGGCAATCGCCAGMGAGAGCGGCATCATGTACGCTACCGCGCTCAGATTGGCGATGATCTGATGCCCGGCCAGCGTCTCGGTACCGAGTCGTGTGATGAAGATCGACATCAGCGTGAACGAGGTGATCTCGATCAGATAGGTCAGCCCCATCGGCACGCCCAGCCGCAGCAGCGGGCGGATCTTGCTCCAGTTTGGCCACTCCCAGCCGGCAAAAAGCGCCAGCGGCCGGTAGGCGGCGCCGGTGCGCAGGATCAGCAGGCCGGCGATGCACCAGGTCCAGCTGATCAGCGTGGAGGCCAGTGCGCAGCCCGGACCGCCCATCGGCGCCAGCCCCAGTCCCCCATGAATGAACCACGCGTTGAGCGGCACCTTCATCGCCAGCCCGGCGATCTGGAGCACCGTCACCATGATCGGCCGCGACAGCGCGTTGTTCAGCGCCATATAGATGCGGAAGCTCAGCGCGGCCGGCAGGCCGAACGCCACGATATGAAGATAGTGCGAGGCCTTCTCGACCAGCTCAGGCGGCGCCTTGGCAAACGTGAGCAGCGGCCCAGGGAACAGCAGCAACAGCATGCCCGGCACGGCCAGTGCCACACCCAGCCACGCGGCCTGGCGCACTTCGCTGCCAATCTCGGCGGTGCGGCCCGCGCCATAGAGTTGGCCGGCGATGGGTGCCAGCGCCTGGAGCACCCCCATCAGGCTGATATAGATGGTGATGTAGATGGAGCCGCCCAGGCCCACGGCGGCGAGGTCGGTAGCGGAGGCGCGCCCGGCCATCACCGTATCGATGACGCCGAAGGCCACCACCGCGAGTTGTCCGACCAGGACGGGCGCGGCGAGGTGGAGGATGCGGCGAATGTCTTGCAGCGCGCTGCTCATTGTTCTTGTCGGAAAGCATGGCGCGCCGGCTCAGTCGTGAGTCCGGCGCGTGAGGGGGGCGAGGGGCGTCCTGCGCGGAGGATTAAGGCTGGCGCGGCAGGCGGCGCGGCACCGTGGGCCGGGGCGGCGCAGCGCGGCCAACATCGACCAGCCGGTACAGGCGGAAGCGCTCGTCCCGGTCCGCAGGCCGGCGGCCTTCCCAGACCAGCCGCCATTCGAAGTGCGAAATGTTGCCGGGCGGGCCGTAATCCACGGCGTCGTGGCGCAGCAGCACGTCGCAGCCGTCATCGGGCCCGCCAAAGCGGATATGGCCGTAATACGAGAACGACGCCAGTTGCGCATTCCCCATGCGGATCGGCTGCACGCAGGTATAGGTCGACGGTAGCGCCATCGAGGCGGCTTGCGCCACATCGCGATAGGTCTTGGCGTAGTTGATGGCGGGCAGCCACAGCGTCATGGCCATCACCCACATCAGCGTCGTGCCGGCGGCCGAGATCACCACCGGGCGCCAGATCTGCTTGGGCGCACGCGACAGCCGCCAACGCACCACCAGTACCCAGGCCAGCGTCACCGCCAGCGCGATCACCACCGCGCTCCAGGTGAACGAGTGCTGGAAGCCCGGAATCAGCCGGTACACGTTGTTGGCGATCTTGGGCGGAAAACCGGTCGTGCGGGCGATCCACATGAACCAGAGGAAGCCGCAGAAGATCGTGAAGAACAGCAGGGCGAACCAGTCGATCGCGTTGATTACGCCACGCGCCAGCGTGGGCAATGCGAAGGCAGCCAGCACGGCCATCGGCGGCAGCAACAGGATGAACTGCACGTCGCCGGGGCTGCGTTGCAGCACCAGCAACAGGAGCAGTGTCGTCAGCATCGACAGCGGCAGCGCTACGTGGGCCGCGCGCCGCATGCCACGCCACGACAACCACGCCCAGACGGCCACCGGCCAGACCGGCCACGCGAACAGGAACAGATTTCGTGCGATGAAGCCGGCCGCGGCCAGTGACGGCCCGCCATAGGTGCGACGGTCGTAGCGGGCCCACTCGCGGATGAAGGTGACAGCCTCGTCGCGGTCGGCCGCGCCCAGGTACACCATCGCCATCCACGCGCCGACGATGGCCAGCGCCAGCGGCAGGCCAATCCCCGCCAGCCACTTCGCGGGCAGCGGCCGGCAGGCCACGGCGGCAAGGGCCGTGGCGAGCAGCAGGGCGGCGGCCAGGATCGGCCCGCTGGACAGGCACAGCGCGCCCAGCCCCACGCCGTACCAGAGGCTGCCCTGCACGGGCTTGTCCAGGCTGCGCACCAGCCCGTACAGCATGAAGGCGATAAAGCAGACCTGGCCGACCTGCGCCGTGGTTTCGTGCCCGCGCATCGCCAGCCCCACGCATGCCAGGAACAGCAGCAGCGCGCCATCGGCCAGCGCACGGCCATAGGAGCGCGCATCGGGCTGGCCGCCGAACGCGAACGCGAACGGCTGCACTTCGTCGCGCCGGCCGAGCAGGTAGGTGGAATACCAGATGAAGGCGCAGGTGCCGAAGTAGAACAGCGCCGTGGCCAGCCGCGACGCGTCCGGGGCGCCGAGCCAGCCGCCAAACAGCCGGATCATGATGCCGCCGAGCCAGAACACCAGCGGGCCGTCCTCGCTGAACGGCCGGCCGGCGATGTTCGGCATCAGCCAGTCCTGTGTACCGCCGGTGGCGAGCTGCCACATCACGCCGAAGCCCGCCGCATCCTCGTTCTTCCACGGATCGCGGCCGAACAGGCCGGCCAGCCCGTAGATGATGCAGATGGCCAGCAGCAGGGCGCGCGGCAGCGCGCCGGTGGCGGCGGCGGTCAGGTGGACGGGAGAGGTCTTGGCTTGACTCATCGGCGGTGAAATCGTAGGCAGCAACAATCGGCTGCACAAAAGCAAAGAGGCAGCCGATGCTGCCTCTTTGTCAGGTCGCGCGCGGCGGGAGCATCTGTTCCCTCGTGCGCGGCATGCTCGCGGCTCCGCGAGATTACTTCTTCATCGTGCTCAGCTTGCTGCCGAACTTCTGACGGAACTTCTCGACGCGGCCGGCCGTGTCCATGATCTTCTGGGTGCCGGTGTAGAACGGGTGCGATTCCGACGACACTTCGATCTTGGCCAGCGGGTAGGTCTTGCCGTCGTGTTCGATCGTGTCCTTGGTCTGGATCGTCGAGCGGGTCACGAACTTGAAGTCGTTCGACACGTCGTGGAACAGGACTTCGCGATAATTCGGGTGAATGCCTTCTTTCATGGTGCTTCCTTTCAGGTTGGGTAGCCAGTCCGCTCATGTCTGCCGCGTGCGTGCATCGGATGACGAATGCTTGCGACGAGCGAACCACTTGCCGATAACGGGCAAACCGGGATTATGCCAGAAAGACAAGCGCTTGGACAACAATACGCGCGCGGCTGTGACCATGTCGTCGGGTGTTYGGAAGTGCATTTTGCGTCATTTTTTGGCCGGGTCCTGACGATAGAACGTGGCCAGCGCTTCGTATAGCGTAGACCAATGCCGGCGCAGGCCTTCGGGCTCCACGAAAAATGCCTCGGACGCCACTGCGAAGAACTCGCTGGGCGCCTCGCATCCGTAGGGGTCGATCACCCGCAGCCGGGGCGGCAGCCGCTCGGGGTGGTTCCATGCACTGTCCGGTACGGCCTCGCAGGCATCGGCGAAGGCATCGTACTGGCTCAGGAACGCCTCGGCCCACTGTTCGGCATCGACGCCCGGATGCAGCACGCGCGAGAAGGGCGGCACGCCGTCGGGCTCGCCGTCGAGCATGTCGAGCTTGTGGGCGAACTCGTGGATCACCACGTTGTAGGTGTCCGCCGGCAGCGCGTGGTCGGAATCGAGCCCGGCGCCGGGCGTGCTCACGTCCTGCCAGGACAGGATGACGGGACCATGCTCCCACGCCTCGCCGCTCGCCTCCTCCTCCACGCCGTGCACCAGCCCGATCTCGTCCTCCACGGTGCGCCGGATCAGGAATTCGCCCGGATACAGCACGATGCCGTGCCAGCCGCGATACCACTCGATACCGAGCTTGAGGATCGGCACGCAAGCCTGCACGGCCACGCTGACCACCATCTCATCGGTCAGCGGCAGGTCGTGGGCAGTCGAATATTCCTTGCCGGCGATGAACAGCGTGGCCAGCTCGCGCAGCGCGGCCTGATCCTCGGCGCCGTAGCGCTGCACGTAGGGCAGGGCAGCCACGGTGCGCGTCCAGAGGTCGTCCGGAATGGCGTAGTGCTCGAGCTTGCGGGCGCGTGAGCGCGAGCGCAGGTAGCTGGTCAGTTTGCCGAACATGGGCGGAGGGTCGTCGGATCGATTGGCAGAGACAAAAAAGGCGCACCCAAGGGTACGCCTTTCCTGCCTGATGCACTACCGGGGCGGTTAGCCGCCGCGGCGCATCATGTCGAAGAACTCCGCGTTGTTCTTCGTCGGCTTCATCTTGTCGAGGATGAATTCCATCGCCTGCACTTCGTCCATGTCGGAGATGAACTTGCGCAGGATCCAGATCTTCTGGAGGATTTCCGGCTTGATCAGCAGTTCCTCGCGGCGCGTGCCCGACTTGTTCAGGTTGATGGCCGGGTAGACGCGGCGCTCGGCCAGACGGCGCTCGAGGTGCACTTCCATGTTGCCGGTGCCCTTGAACTCTTCGTAGATCACGTCGTCCATGCGGCTGCCGGTTTCGATCAGCGCCGTGGCGATGATGGTCAGCGAACCGCCTTCTTCCAGGTTACGCGCGGCGCCGAAGAAACGCTTCGGGCGTTGCAGGGCGTTGGCGTCCACACCGCCGGTCAGCACCTTGCCGGAGGCCGGCACCACGGTGTTGTAGGCGCGTGCCAGACGGGTGATGGAGTCCAGCAGGATCACCACGTCGCGCTTCAGTTCCACCAGGCGCTTGGCCTTCTCGATGACCATTTCGGCCACCTGCACGTGACGGATGGCCGGTTCGTCGAAGGTCGACGCCACCACCTCGCCGCGCACCGAGCGCATCATTTCCGTAACTTCTTCCGGGCGCTCGTCGATCAGCAGCACGAACAGGTCAGCTTCCGGATGGTTGTTCGCAATCGCATGCGCGATGTGCTGGAGCATCACGGTCTTGCCCGACTTCGGCGAGGCCACCAGCAGCGCGCGCTGGCCACGGCCGATCGGGGCGATCATGTCGATCACGCGGCCGGTGATGTTCTCTTCGGCGCGGATGTCACGTTCGAGCTGGAGCGGCCGGTTCGGATGCAGCGGCGTCAGGTTCTCGAACATGATGCGGTTCTTCACCGCTTCGGGCGCCTGCCCGTTGACCTTGTCCACCTTGACCAGCGCGAAGTAGCGCTCGCCGTCCTTCGGGGTCCGCACTTCACCTTCGATCGAATCGCCGGTATGGAGATTGAAGCGGCGGATCTGCGAAGGGCTGATGTAGATATCGTCCGTGCTGGCCAGGTACGAGGTTTCCGGCGAGCGGAGGAAGCCGAAGCCGTCGGGGAGGACTTCCAGCGTGCCGTCTCCGTAGATGGTTTCGCCCATCTTGGCGCGCTTCTTCAGGATCGCAAACATCAGTTCCTGTTTGCGCATCCGCTGTGCATTGTCGATCTCGAGCGTTGCCGCCATTTCGAGAAGCGCAGACACGTGAAGCGATTTGAGTTCTGTCAGGTGCATAGACGAGGGGTACAGAAGTGGCCCGGACGGGCGAGACCAAAGGGAAGGGGGAAAGAATGAGCGAACGCTCGGGGAAGTTGTTGATGGCATCTTAGCACAATCCGGCCGGCGCGCCAGAGCTGGCGCACGCGAAGCCGGATCATGCGGTGCCGCAGCCAGCCATGCCGGGCTGGCCGCGGGGTCTGGCGTCAGGCCAGGGCCGGGACGTTGTTCTTCAGGAACGCGGTCAGGTCCGACTTGGACAGGGCGCCAACCTTCTGGGCGACAACCTTGCCTTCCTTGAACAGGATCAACGTGGGAATGCCACGGATGCCGAACTTGGCCGGCACCTGCTGGTTCTCATCCACATTGATCTTGGCGATCTGCACCTTGTCGCCGAAATCGCGTGCCACTTCGTCCAGGATCGGGGCGATCATCTTGCACGGACCGCACCACTCGGCCCAGAAGTCCAGCAGGACGGGCTTGTCGGACTGGAGGACGTCGGCGTCGAACGATGCGTCGCTCACATACTTGATTTGTTCGCTCATGGCGTGAAACCTCTGGGGCTCAGTTGATGTTGAAGGCTGACCGCTACCTTACACGAGAATCCGGCGATCGGTTTGCGATGGCGCCGGAGGCAGTCAGGTCAGACAGGTCGTGCCGTTGATGCCGATATGTTACCAGCTTGCCGAATTTCAATACCCCCTCGGAACGGGGTGCCGACAGGGCCGGGGACAGGTGCAATTGTGCCCCTGCGCGGTAATACCTGCTCAACATTGTGTTAATCGCGGCAAGAGAATCGCTCAATCGGCATCGGGTTATCCAGTACTCAAATGGATTATCTTTGTGCCCGGGGAATTCCCCCAATAAGGGTATCCGGCATGACCTGAAAAGCACTTTGAGAATCCTCCCCATGCCGGCSGACCGGCCGCGCGCGTAGAATGATATGGATTGCCAACCCCGCAGGCACCACAAGGCCACCGACCATGACTGCCGATCCCCGCAAGCCCGATCCCGCCGACGATCTGCCCGACACGCCACCGGACGTGGATCACCTGAGCGACGCCCTGGCGCACCTGAACAGCGCGGTGGAGACCAACAGCATTGCCACTGGCGCGGCCCGTGGGCTCGTCTACAGCGTGATGGAGACGCTCGGCACGCTGGTTGGCGATCCGGACCTGCCCGAGCACGCCCGCTCCGGCTACGAAGGGTTGCTCGAAACTGCCCGCGAGTTGCGTGCGCGGCTGGAGCGCGGTGATCACTGACCCGCGCCCGCCCGGGCTGCCGGGCGGCCCCGGCCAACGCCATCGTATTTCCTTGACTGACTACGCCGTGGCGCCCTGGCGCGCCACGGCCCCGTGCCCCCATTTGCGCCTGACCCGACGTGGTCCGGCGCGCCATCCATGACCCGGCTTTCGTTTTCTCCCGGCCCCGCCTTCCTTGAGCAGGCCGCCACCGCGACGTGGTATTTCCTTGACCATTGCGGACCGGCCGCCGCCGGCGCACACGTGGTCGTGCCCACGGCCGCGCAGATTCCGGGTGTCAGGCTGGCGCTCGACGCCGCCGCGCGCACCGCCGGCACGCCCCGGCTGCTGCCGCGCGTGCTGACGCTGGGCCACTGGCTGCTGGACCTCCCGCCCGACCTGGAAGCCGAGCCCAGGCCGGTGCGCAGCCATGCCGCGCGCCTGCTGGCCGTGCAGCAGGCCATCCGCGAACAGGACTGGCTGCGCCGCGCGTTCGGCGCCCAGACCGAGGGCGCCGCCTGGGGGCTGGCGCAAACGCTGCTGTCGATCAGCGACGAACTGAGCGCGCGCTGGCTGGAGGACGCCGCCGTCCGCGACGATGACGATATCGATGGCGAGGATCGCGCCGCGCTGCTCCAGGGCGCGTTGCAACGCACCTATGCGCACCTGTCGGAACAATTTCTTGGTCAGGAGGCGCAGATTGTTCTGGCGTTCTGGCAGATGCTTTCCGGTCCGGACGATCCGCTGCCAGCCCGGCGCCGCGCCCTGCAGCGGCTGGCGCAGCAGGTGGCCGGCCCAGTGGTGTGGATTGGCCCGACGCCGCCCGAACCCGTCGAGGCCCGCTTCCTCGCCCAGGCTGGCGAGCAGGTGCCGACGCTCGAAGTGGGCTACGACTGGTCCGGCGGCGCGCACGATGCCGAGGCCACGCCCGACTGGTACGGCACGCTGCTGGCACTGTGGCCCGAGGCACGGCGGATCGATGCAGTGGCAGACGAAGACGAATCTGATGCGTCAGACGATTCCCTGACCCGTCAGTCGCAAAATGCATTGCCTGATCAGCTCCCCGAACATCGCCCCCGCATCCGCGTGGTCGGCAGCGCGCGCTTCGAGGACGAGGCGACCGCCGCCGCCGACCAACTCGTGCAATGGCTCAACGAAGGCCGCCGCCACGTCGCGCTGGTCGCGCATGACCGCGTGGTGGCCCGCCGGGCCCGCGCGCTGCTCGCCCGCGCCGGGGCGCCGGTCCGCGACGAAACCGGCTGGAAGCTCTCCACCACGCGGGCGGCCGCCGCGCTGATGCGCTGGTTCGACGTCCTG
Source organism: Cupriavidus sp. KB_39 (assembly GCF_052114485.1). Lineage (NCBI taxonomy): Bacteria > Pseudomonadati > Pseudomonadota > Betaproteobacteria > Burkholderiales > Burkholderiaceae > Cupriavidus > Cupriavidus sp. KB_39. The sequence goes on along the minus strand of NZ_JBFREV010000004.1, from coordinate 10,136 downwards.
GCGCGCGATGGCGACACCGCCGCGCTGCTCGACCTGCTCAAGAGCCCGTTCTGCCTGCCCGGCTTTGCCCATCGCGGCGGCGCCATCGCGCTGATGGAACGCCAGATTCGCCGCGAAGCCATCACCGGCGGCTGGGCGCGCCTGCGTCATCTGTTTGCCGAGCGGCGCGCCAACGCCACGCTGGTCGATGCCGAGACGATGGACGCCGACGAGGCCCAGCAAGCCACCCGCGCCGGCGCGCGCGCGTTGATCGCCACGCTGGCCGACGAGGCCGCCGCGTGGCCGCGCGGCCTGGCGCAGAAGCCCCTGACGGTCTGGCTGGCGCGGCTCGACGCCACGCTGGACGCGCTCGATATGCGCACGCCCCTCGCCGCCGACGACGCCGGCCGGCAGATGCTCGACGCCCTCGCGCGGCTGGCCGAGTTGCCCGACGACGAGACCGGCGCCCACGCCACGCTGAGCCAGCAGGAATTCCGCGCGATGCTGTCCGCCTTGCTCGAATCGGTGGCGTACAAGGAGCCGTCCGCGCAGAGTTCGTCCCGCATCACGATCCTGCCGCTGAACGGCGCGCGCATGCGGCGCTTCGACGGCGTGGTGATCGTCGGCTGCGACGATGCGCAACTGCCGTCCAGCGCCGCCGAACTGATGTTCTTCTCGAACCAGATGCGCCGCGAACTGGCGCTCGAAGACCGCGAGGCGCGCTTCGCCCAGCAGGCGCGCGATCTGGCCGAAGTGCTATTGAACAACGACGACGTGGTGATGACCTGGCAGCGCTTCGGGGGGCGGGGCGAGCCGCACCACGTGTCGGGCTGGATCGAGCGACTGTCGGCGTGCTGCGCGCGCGCCGGGGCGCCGATCGAGGCCAGCATCGCCCCGCGCCTGCACGACACCTTCGCCCAGCCCGGCTATATGCCGGTGCCGACCGCCCCCGAGCGCGTGCCCGCCCGCTGGAGCGCGCAGGCGTACAACATGCTGCGGCGCTGCCCGTACCAGTTCTTCGCCGCGCGGATGCTCGGGCTGGCCGGTCTTGAGGCGGTAAATGACGACCTAGAGAAGCGCGATATCGGCAATCTGCTACACCGCGTGCTGCTGCAATACCACGCCGAAATCGCCGAAGCCGACGAACAGGACGCCGCGCGGCGGCTGGCCCGGCTGCGCCAGATTTCCGACACCGTGTTTGGCGCGCTGATGGCCGAGGACGGCAACGCCATCGGCTACTACCGCCGCTGGCTGGAGGTGCTGCCGTCCTATATCGACTGGCAGGCCGCGCGTGAGGCCGAGGGCTGGCTGTGGCGCGCCGGCGAATTCGACGTGAGCGTGGATGTGGCGATGCCGGACGGCTTGCCGCTGCGGCTGGCGGGCCGCATCGACCGGCTCGACAAGGGCCCGGATGGCGCGCACGCGGTGCTCGACTACAAGACGCAGCCGGCCAGCCGCCTGCGCCGCAAGGCCGGCGATGCCGAGGAAGACTGCCAGCTGCCGTTCTACGGCCTGCTGCGCGCCGATGCAGTGGCGGGAAGCTGGGTCGCGCTGGAAGGCGTGAAGCACGGCGGGAAAGACAGCGCCGCCGCCGCGCAGCGCGAAGTGGAACTGCCCGACTTCGCCGCCGCCGTCACGTGGCTGGAGCGCCAGCTGCGCCACGATGTGGGCCGCCTGCGTACCGGCGCCAAGTTGCCGGCCTTCGGTGACGCCGCCGCCTGTACCTATTGCGAAGCCCGCGGCCTGTGCCGCAAGGGCTTCTGGGAATCCACCGCCTTGCCAGATCTGCAGTCATGACCGACGTCCACGCCTACCTTCGCGATGGGCACCCCATCGAAGAGGCCGATTTCACGCGCGCCGCCTGCGACCCCGCCCGCTCGGTGGTGGTGGAGGCGTGCGCCGGCAGCGGCAAGACCTGGCTGCTGGTGGCGCGGCTGGTGCGCTTGCTGCTGGCCGGTGCCGCCCCGCACGAGATTCTGGCGATCACCTTCACGCGCAAGGCCGCCGAGGAGATGCGCGAGCGCCTGCTGGAAGTGCTCTCGCAACTGGCCAGCGGCACCGACGCCGAGGTGCTGGCCGCCCTGACCATGCGTGGCCTGACCCCGGACGCCGCCCGGGCCGCGCTGCCGCGTGCGCGCGGGCTGCACGCGAAGGTGCTCGCCTCGCCGGGGCGCATGGCCATCGATACCTTCCACGGCTGGTTCGGCACGCTGCTGCGTGGCGCACCGCTGGCCTCCGGCATCGTGCCGGGCGCATCGCTGCGGGAAGACGCCCTGCGCATGAAGCGGGAAGCCTGGGCGCCGTTCTGGCGTGCGTTGGCCCAGCCCCAATTCGCCGAATTGCGGGCATCGTACGAACAACTGGTCGATGCCATCGGCGACTTCCAGGCGCGCAGCCTGCTGGACCGCATGTTCCACGCGCGCAGCGAATGGTTTGCGATGCGCGAGGCTGGCGACCCGGCGACGATGCTCGCGGAACACCTCGGCGACGATGCCACGGCGGACGTACTGGTGGAGGCGCTCTGCGAGGGCGAATGGCTCGACGACTGCACGGCCCTCGCAAAACTGCTAGGGCAGGGCGGCAAGACCGAGCACGGCCATGCTGCCCGGATGATCGACGGCCTGACCGCCATCCGCACCTGGCGCGAGGCGGGCGGCGCGCCCGGCGACGCCGCCGCGCAAGCCTTCCACCGCCTGCGATCGGCGTTCTTCACGGCGGCGGGCGAGCCACGTGCGATGCGTCGCACCACGGCGCTGGTCAAGGCCGCGGGCGGCGAGTCCGCCGTGGACGATCTGCTAGCCCGCCATGCCGAACACTGCGCCCGGCTCGACGAGATCGCCGCGCGCCGCTGCGAGGCCGCCGTGCTGGCCATCAACCTCGCGCTGTACCAACTCGGCGATGCCCTGCTCGAGCGCTACCAGCGCTACAAGAACGACCAGCGCGCGATGGATTTTGCGGATCTCGAATGGCTCGCCGCCCGGCTGATGGCCGACGAGGAGACCGCCACCTACCTCCAGGTGCGGCTGGACGCGCGCTACAAGCACCTGTTGCTCGACGAGTTCCAGGACACCAATCCGCTCCAGTGGCGGATCCTGCAGGGCTGGCTGGCCGGCTACCAGGGCCTGGGCGAGAAGCCGACTGTCTTCCTGGTGGGCGATCCAAAGCAGTCGATCTACCGTTTCCGTCGCGCCGACGCCCGCCTGTTCGGCGCGGCGAGCGCCATGCTGCAGGCCGATTTCGGCGCCACCGTGCTGCGGACCAATCGCACGCGGCGTAACCGTCCGGAGGTGCTCGACTGGGTCAACGCCGTGTTCGACCATGCGCGCGCCGAGGGCCGCTATCCGCTGTACGAGACCCAGACCACGGCGCTGCGCGAGCCCGGCGGGCCGGTCTGGCTGCTGCCGCTGGTCGAGGAGCCGGCTGAGGACGAAGCCGAGGTTCCGGCTGACGCCCTATCCCACCGCGACACGCTGACCCAGCCGCGCACGCGGCAGGGCGATTCGCTGCGCTACGAAGAAGGCCGGCGCGTGGCCGCCTGGCTGCACCATGTGCGCGACCACGTGCCCGTGCGGGAAGGCGACACCACGCGGCCTGCCTGCTGGCGGGACATGCACCTGCTGGTGCGCCGCAAGACCCATCTGGCCGATTACGAGCGCGCGCTGCGCGAGGCCGGCATCCCGTGCCTGAGTCCGCGCCGGGGCGGCCTGCTGGCGACGCTGGAGGCGCTCGACATCTCCGCGCTGCTCGCCTTCCTGATGACGCCGGAGTCCGACCTCGACCTCGCGCACGTGCTCAAGAGCCCACTGGTGGGCGCCACCGACGATGACCTGCTGCTGCTGGCCGGCCTGGAAGGCGAGGGCGGCTGGTGGGCGCGCATCCACGCGGTGGGCGTGCCGCCCGAATGTTCCGATGCGCTACGTGGCGGCGTGGCCCGGCTGCGCGCCTGGCTCGCGCTGGCGCCACAGCGACCCGTGCATGACCTGATCGACCATATCTATGATGCGGGCGAGGTGCGCCGCCGCTACGCCGAGGCCGCGCCAGCCGCCATCCGCGAGCAGGTGCTGGCCAATCTCGACGCCTTCCTGAAGCTGTCGCTGGACCTCGATGGCGGTCGTTATCCGAGCTTGCCGAAGTTTATCGACGAGTTGCAGGAAATTCGGCGCGGCGACGAGGACGAGAGCCCCGACGAGGGCGGCATGGGCGAAGGCGTGGAGGACGGCGAGGCGGAGCCGGAAGATGACGGCGAAAGCCAGCTTGATGCGGTGCATATCCTGACCGTTCACGCCGCCAAGGGGCTCGAGGCCCCCTTCGTGGTGCTGCTCGACGCGAACCACAGCGACCCGGCGGCGGACCGTGGCGGCATTCTGGTTGACTGGCCGCCTGAGTCGCCGGTGCCCCGGCATTTCTCGGCCTACGGCAAGCGCAGCGAGCGCGGCCGGGCCCGCCAGCCCCTGTTCGAGGCCGAAGCGGCGCTGGCCGAGCGCGAGAACTGGAATCTGCTCTATGTGGCGATGACGCGCGCCCAACAGGGTTTGCTGGTGAGCGGCGTGAAGGGCCGTGCGAGCAAGGCCGAGAAAGAGGGCGCGGCGGCCGAGATCGCGGGTAGCTGGTACGTGCGACTGGCGGCGGCAGGCGTGGGCGAAGCGGTGGACGGCTACCCGGAAACCGAAGCTGCCCCAGGCGATGCCGCGCTGACGCCAGTGAGCGAGCGCGTGCGCTACGCGGACTTCCGCCTGCGCTATCGCGACGCGGCGCCACTCCCGCAAATTGACGAATTCGACGAGTTCGACGACAAAGACCAGGAAGAAACGGTGGTGTTCGACGCCGCAGCGGCGGCCCATGGCGAACTGGTCCACGCCTTGCTGGAACGGGTGACGCGCTATCCGGAAGCCTTCGGCGCCTTGCCGGACGTGCCCACGGTCATGCGCTGGTTCCCGCTGACCGGCGCCGGGGCGCCGCAGGCGCGCGAACGCTGGCAGGCCCAGGCCGAAGCGGCCGTGGCCGACGTCCGCACGATGCTGACCGCACCGGCGCTGCGCCCGCTGTTCTTCCCCGAAGCGGCGCTATCGTCGCGCAACGAGGTGGAACTGTACGACGGGCGCGGCCGGCTGCTGCGGATCGACCGACTCGTGGAATTCACCGACCGCGTGGTCGTGATCGACTACAAACTGCGTTTGCTGCCGCAGGAACATGCCGCCTATGGCGCCCAACTCGCGCGCTACGTGGCGGCAGTGGGGCCGATGTTCCCCGGCAAGCGCATCGAGGCCGGCGTGGCCACGGCGGCCGGGGAGTGGATCGACGCGGGCAGTTTGCGCGCGCCGGTTCCGGCAATGCAGCAGGGGTCGTTGTTCTGAGCGATTGGGGGCATGCGCCCCCAATCGAAAAATGGGAGCAGAATAGGCGGCATTGCAGGGCGTTGCCGACGCTGTTGCCTGATTGTGCGGGGAGTGTGTGACGTGTAACGCGAACGGCTACGAAGATGTGCCGCGAAGGAATGCAGCAAAAGAATATGGGGGACGAGCCTGACCCTCGGCACTGATGGAAAACGGCTGTGGCTGCTTCGTTCCCGACCTGACCAGGTTGACCGCGCCACCATGCGAGGAGGCCCGTCCGACCGGCATTGTATCGCAACCGGCCGGCGGCGTCCCGAAATTAGTTGGAATACGATTTGTTCTAGCTAGTTTGATCTGACGCAGGCTGTGCGCCGGAGGATCGCTGGCAGCATGGCGGACTGGAAAAATCGTTCCATCTGAATGAGCCAGGACATGAACGCAAACGACCAGATCTTGCGCGGCGCGCTGGCGCCGCAGGACATTTCCACCGAAGTGCTGCTGGAGAAGTACGCCAAGGGCGAGGAAAGCACCATTGCCGATGTGCGTGCCCGCGTGGCGCGTGCGCTGGCGGAGGCCGAGCCGGCCGACCGGCGCGAGATGTGGGGCGCGCGCTTCCTCTGGGCRCTGGAGAACGGCTTCGTGCCGGCGGGGCGGATCAATTCCGCCGCTGGCACGGGTATCCAGGCCACGCTGATCAACTGCTTCGTCCAGCCCGTGGGCGACTCGGTTTCCGAGGCGCGCGACGGCAAGCCCAGCATCTACGCGGCCGTGGCCCAGGCGGCCGAGACCATGCGGCGCGGCGGCGGGGTGGGCTACGACTTCTCGGCCATCCGCCCCGGCGGGGCGCTCGTGCGCGCGACGCACTCGCGCGCGTCCGGGCCGGTGTCGTTCATGAAGGTGTTCGATGCTTCCTGCGCCACCGTGGAGTCCGCCGGCGCCCGGCGTGGCGCGCAGATGGGCGTGCTGCGCTGCGACCACCCCGATATCGAGAGCTTTATCCACGCCAAGGACCAGGGCGACCTCACCAACTTCAATATCTCGATCGGCGTGACCGATGCGTTCATGCAGGCCGTGGAGGCAGATGGCGAGGTGGAACTGGTCCACGAGGCCGAGCCGGGCATGGACATGATCGCCGCCGGCGCCTATCGGCGTGATGACGGCCAGTGGGTCTACCGCCGCGTGCCGGCCCGCCAGCTCTGGGACCAGGTCATGCAGGCCACGTATGACCATGCCGAGCCGGGCATCCTGTTCCTGTCGCGGATCAACGCGGACAACAATCTCTATTACTGCGAGACCATCGAGGCGACCAACCCGTGCGCGGAGCAGCCGCTGCCGTCGTATGGCTGCTGCTGCCTCGGGTCGATCAACCTGACCGGCTTCGTGCGCCAGCCGTTCACGGCCGAGTCCTATTTCGATTTCGAGGCCTTCGCCGAGGTCGTGCGGGTGTCCACGCGCATGCTGGACAACGTGCTGGACGTCACGTTCTGGCCGCTGCCCGAGCAGGAGGCCGAGGCCCGCGCCAAGCGCCGCATCGGCCTGGGCTTCCTGGGGCTGGGGAGCGCGCTGGTGATGCTCGGCCTGCGCTACGACGGCGATGCCGCGCGCGAGCTGGCCGGGCGGATTTCGGAAGCCATGCGCGACCATGCCTACCTGGCATCGGTGGAGCTGGCCGACGAGAAGGGCGCCTTCCCGCTGTTCGAGGCCGACCAATACCTGGCCGGCGGCTTCGTGAGCCGGCTGCCCGAGGCCGTGCGCGACGCCATCCGGGCGCATGGCCTGCGGAACTCGCACCTGCTCTCCATTGCCCCAACGGGCACGATCACGCTGGCATTTGCCGATAACGCGTCRAATGGCATCGAGCCGGCGTTTTCGTGGACCTACAACCGCCGCAAGCGGATGCCGGACGACAGTTACCGATCGTTCGAGGTGGCCGATCACGCCTGGCGACTGTATCGCCACATGGGCGCCGACATGGAGCGGCTGCCGGAGAGCTTCGTCACCGCGCTCCAGATGTCGGCGCTGGACCATATGCGCATGCTGGAGGCGGTGCAGCCCTATATCGACACCAGCATCAGCAAGACCGTCAACGTGCCGGAGGACTATCCGTACGAGGCCTTCCGCAACCTCTACCTGGAGGCCTGGAAGGCCGGCCTGAAGGGGCTGGCGACCTATCGGCCCAACAGCGTGCTGGGCGCCGTGCTCTCGGTCACGCCTGCCACCGCCCCGGCGACGGCCTCCACCGCCACCACGGCCACCCCGGACGACGATCCGCTGACGCGCCCGTTCAACAGCCGGCCGCTCGGAGACCTGGAAGGCGTGACGTCCAAGGTGGAGTATCTGACCTACGAGGGCCACAAGACCGTCTACCTGACCGTGAACTTCATGCGGGTCTCGGGCGTCATCGATGGCAAGCCGGTGACGGTGGAGCGGCCGCTCGAGTTCTTCATGCCGGCGGGCCAGCGCACCGAGGGGCAGCAGTGGATCACCTCGACCATGCGGCTGCTGTCGATGGTGGCGCGCTCCGGCGGCCCGGTGGCCAAGGCACTGGCGGACATGCGCAACGTGGTCTGGGACAAGGGCACGGTCCGATATGGTGCATTGGTGCGCCAGGACGGCACCGAGGTGCCGCGTTTCCATGATTCCGAGGTGGCCGCCATCAGCTACGCGCTCCAGCGCATCCTGATCAAGCGCGGGTTCCTGGACGAGGACGGCGCCCAGGTGCCGGCGGCGGCGCTGGCGGCCCGGCTGGCCGGGCGGGACGCGTTCCAGGCTGGCGAGCCGGCCCTGGCGCTGGCCGGCAACCCGACGCGGCCGGCCCCGGCCGGCCACAACCCCGGCGTGGGCACCGGCAAGCCTTGCCCCGAGTGTGGCGCCCACGCCCTGCACAAGGTGGATGGCTGCGCCAAATGCGCCAATTGTGGCTACGTGGGGGAGTGCGGTTAATCGGCGCCATTCGGGGCGGCGCGTTTTGCTACAATCGCCGCCATGAGTTATCAAGTTCTAGCGCGCAAATGGCGCCCCAGGGATTTCACCACGCTGGTGGGCCAGGAGCACGTGGTCCGCGCGCTCACGCACGCGCTGGAACAGCAGCGGCTGCATCACGCCTACCTGTTCACCGGCACCCGTGGCGTGGGCAAGACCACGCTCTCCCGGATCCTGGCCAAGGCCCTCAACTGCACCGGCATTGACGGGGCGGGCGGCATCACGGCCCAGCCGTGCGGCCAGTGCAAGGCCTGCCAGGAGATCGACAGCGGCCGTTTCGTCGACTACATCGAGATGGACGCGGCGTCCAACCGGGGTGTGGACGAAATGGCGCAACTGCTGGACAAGGCGGTCTACGCGCCGACCGTGGGCCGATTCAAGGTCTACATGATCGACGAAGTCCACATGCTGACCAACCACGCCTTCAACGCGATGCTGAAGACGCTGGAAGAGCCGCCCGGACACGTCAAATTCATCCTCGCCACCACCGATCCGCAGAAGATTCCGGTCACGGTGCTGTCGCGCTGCCTGCAATTCAACCTGAAACAGATGCCGCCGGGGCATATCGTCTCGCATCTGGACCATATCCTGGGCCAGGAAGGCATCGGCCATGACGGCAACGCGCTGCGGCTGCTGGCCCAGGCGGCCCATGGGTCGATGCGCGACGCGCTGTCGCTGACCGACCAGGCCATCGCCTATAGCGCCGGACAGGTCTCCGAGGAGGCCGTGCGCGGCATGCTCGGCGCCATCGACCAGAGCTACCTCGTGCAATTGCTGGACGCGCTGGCAGCCGAGGACGGCGCCGCCATGCTCGGGATTGCCGATGCGATGGCGGACCGCAGCCTGTCGTTCGCCGGCGCGCTGCAGGATCTGGGCTCGTTGCTGCACAAGGTGGCGCTGGCGCAGGCCGTGCCGGCGTCCGTGCAGGACGAATGGCCCGAGGCTGACGAAGTACGGCGGCTGGCTGGCGTGTTCGACGCCCAGGAAGTGCAGCTGTTCTACCAGATTGCCAATATTGGCCGCAACGAACTGGCACTGGCGCCGGACGAGTACGCCGGCTTCACCATGACGCTGCTGCGCATGCTGGCCTTCCGGCCGTCCGCCAGCCCGGCGACGGTGGGCGGGCWGGGCGGTGGCGGCCAGCAGCAAGTTGCCCGACCGCGCCCCGCCGCGCCGGCAGCACCCGCGCCGCGTGTGGCGGCTGCGCCGGTGGCGATGGCCCCGGCTGCTGTTCCGGTTGCTGTGCCCACGCCTGCCGCTGTTTCGGCTCCGGTGGCGCCAGTCGCTCCGGTGCAGGCCGCCGAGCCGGTTCGACCCGCACCCGTGGCACCTTCTGTCCGCGCCGCCGAGCCGGTGACGCCGGTCCGGGCGGAAGCGCCCGCGCCRTCCGCTCCGGCRCCGGTRGCCGATRCCGCCGCGATGTCGCCCGCCAAGGCCGCCTTGCTGGCCGCCCGCCAGGCCACGGCTGGCCGTGGCGGCGCGCGGCCGATGTCGGCGCCCGCTGCGGCGGCAGCGCCGAGCCCGCGTCCTGCTGCCCAGCCGTTGCGTCCGCCTGCGGCGGCGCGYCCGGCCACGGCCGYCACGCCGGCACGGGAAGCGCCGGCTGCACCCGCCGCCCAGCCGCTCAAGCCAGTCCAGACGCCCCAACCGGTGCCATCCGCCCCGGCCGCGAAGTCGGCCAGCGGCGAAGTGCCGCCTTGGGAGGAATTGCCCCCCGATTTGCCGGTGATCGGCCCGTACGACAGCGATCCGGGCTATGACCCGAGCTTCGGCGGCTACGACAGCGGTTTCGAGTCGGACTCGTTCGAACCCGCGCCGCGCGCCAGCCGCGCCGCACCACAG